>CAVKXW010000019.1:0-33804 GCA_963660215.1 Bacteroidaceae bacterium
ACCTGAAGGGCGAGGCTCTTGCCGATGTTGCCCGCCAAGCCTACATCATAGCCTGCCGACTTGATGATGTGGTAAATCAAGGAGGTAGTGGTGGTTTTACCATTGCTACCTGTGATGCAAATCATCTTGGCATCGGTATATCTGCCAGCAAACTCGATTTCGCTGATGATGGAGGTGCCCTTTGCCATCAACTTCTGAATCATAGGTGCTTCCTTAGGAATACCAGGACTCTTGATGACCTCGTCGGCATCCAAGATTTTTTCTTCGGTGTGATGTCCCTCTTCCCACTCGATGTCGTGGTCGTCCATCAACTTCTTGTACTTGTCCTGTATCTTAGACATATCAGATACAAATACTTCAAATCCCTCCTTCTTTGCCAGCACGGCGGCACCTGCGCCGCTCTCGCCAGCTCCTAAAATTACAATTTTGCTCATTGTTATTTTACGTTATGTTGCTTTTGCCCTGTCGGGGCGTTGCTTTTCTTTATCTTATCTTCAATGTGATGATGGTCAATGCCGCCAAGATGATGGTTACGATCCAGAAGCGGATGGTAATCTTCGACTCGTGGAAGCAGTTGTGTGGCTTCTTCAACAGGTATTTGCAGTCAGGGTCGAGCTGGCTGTCCTGTGTACGGAAGTTGTCGTGGATAGGGGTGCGTTTGAAGATGCGCTGTTTGATGCCCTTGCGCTTTCCTAGCTTGTAATAGTACACCTGCATCATCACGCTGAGGCTCTCCACGAAGAAGATGCCACAGAGGATAGGGAGCATCAGCTCCTTATGGATGATGATGGCACCCACGGCGATGATGCCACCGATGGTCAGCGAACCTGTGTCGCCCATGAACACCTGGGCAGGGTAGGCGTTGTACCAAAGGAAACCTATCAGTGCGCCGATGAAAGCACAGAAGAATACTACTAGCTCCTCAGAACCAGGGATATACATGATGTTGAGGTAGGCGGCAAACTGGATATGTGATGATACGTAAGCCAGAATGCCTAGTGCCACACCTATGATGGCGGAGTTTCCGGCGCACATTCCGTCCATACCGTCGTTGAGGTTGGCACCGTTGGAAACGGCTGTGACGACAAAGATGGTCATGATGACGAAGAGTATCCAACCGGCTGCCACTCTGTACTTGCCACAGAAGCTGGTGATGCGAGAGTAGTCGAGGTTATGTCCCTTGACGAAAGGAATGGTTGTCTTCAGCGACTTGGTTGCCTCTGTCTTGTGGGTCACCACCGTCTCCTGTCCCTGTCGCTCGATGGCTAGGTTCTCGTTCATCTTTACATCAGGAGAAGCCCAGAGCACCAAACCTACGATGAGACCGATACCTACCTGTCCAACGATTTTATATTTGCCTTTCAGACCTTCCTTGTCGCGCTTGAATATCTTGATGAAGTCGTCCATTCCGCCGAGGAAGCCGAGCCATACGGTGGTGATAATCATCAAGATGAGATAGATGTTGCGCAGACGACCGAGCAAGATGACTGGTACCAATATTGCCATGATGATGATGACACCGCCCATGGAAGGCACGCCAATCTTTTTTACGCCGAATGGGTCGATGCTGGCATCACGCTGAGTCTCGGTGATTTGCTTGCTCTTGAGATACTTGATGAATTTCTCGCCAAACCAAGCCGAGATAACCAGTGACAGAATCAGTGCGAGCAAGGCACGGAACGAGATGTAACCCCACATGTGGGAACCTGTGATTCCCCATTGCTCTAGAAATCTAAAGAGATAGTATAACATACTTCTTTATTCGTTTGTTGTTTTAGCCCTGAATGTTCGGGCTTTGTCTTTATGTTCAGTTTTGTTCTTGTTTCTTATTTCTGTGGGATGCCGAAGATGTCGCGAATCACCTCCTTGTCGTCGAAGTGGTGCTTCACGCCCTTAATCTCTTGATAATCTTCATGTCCCTTGCCTGCCACGAGGATAACGTCACCCTTCTGTGCCAGCATACAAGCCGTGCGGATAGCCTCCTTGCGGTCTACGATGCTCAGTACCTTTTTCATCTGCTGTGCGTTGAGACCAGCGAGCATATCATTGATGATGTCCTGTGGCTCCTCAAAGCGTGGGTTGTCGCTGGTGATGATCACCTTGTCGCTCTGCTTCACTGCCTCTTGTGCCATCAATGGGCGCTTGCCCTTGTCTCGGTTGCCGCCTGCACCACATACGGTGATGACGTGTCCGCCCTTTCCGTCGAGTACCTCGTGGATGGCATTGAGCACGTTCTCCAATGCGTCTGGGGTGTGGGCATAGTCTACGATGGCGGTGTAGCCGTCTGGCGACTGGATCGGTTCCAAACGTCCGTTCACACTGTGCAGGGTGCTCATTACCACGAGCACATCCTCAGGCTTCTTGCCGAGCATGATGGCTGCGCCATATACAGCGAGCAGGTTGCTTACATTGAACTTGCCAATAAACTGTACGCCTACTTCCTTGCCGTCTACCTCTAGGTACATGCCCCCGAAGTGACACTCTAGGATTCTCGCCTTGAAGTCTGCCATGGAACGAGTGGAGTATGTCTTTACTGTAGCCTTGGTATTTTGTACCATGACCATGCCGTTCTTGTCGTCGGCATTGGTGATGGCGAATGCCGTCTTTGGCAGACCATCGAAGAATGCCTTCTTGGCGTTGCGATAGTTCTCGAAGGTCTTGTGGTAGTCGAGATGGTCGCGTGTCAGGTTGGTGAAGAGACCGCCGGCAAACTGCAAGCCGCCGATACGCTTCTGTGCGATGGCATGGGACGAGCACTCCATGAAGGCATACTCGCAACCAGCCTCTACCATTCTGCCAAGGAGCTGGTTCAGCTCGATAGGGTCTGGTGTGGTATGGTCGGCAGGTATTGCCTCGTCCTCGATATAGTTGCATACCGTGGAGAGCAAACCGCACTTATGACCGAACTTGCGGAACATATTATATAATAAGGTGGCGATGGTGGTCTTGCCATTGGTGCCAGTCACGCCAACCAACTTGAGCTTTCTGGATGGGTCGCCATAGAAGAGTGTTGCCACCTTGCCCACAGCGTCTTCGGTAGAATCTACCTGAATGTAAGTTGCGCCCTCAGCCTTCTCCTCAGGCATGTCCTCGCACAATACAGACTTTGCGCCAAGTTCCAATGCCTTAGGGATAAACTTGTGTCCGTCTACCTGCGTGCCTTTCATGGCAACAAACAAGTGACCTTCCTTAATCTTGCGAGAATCGATGTTTACACCCGATACCTCTACATCAGCATCGCCTACAATCTGGATAGGCTTGATGTTTTTGAGTAATTCTTGTAACTTCATATTTTGTTTTTTGTTTTGTTACACCTTTTATATTATATTATATAGCACACCCTGAAGCGTGCGTAAGCTTATTCTAGGTTAAGCGTGCAGACCATTCCGCGTTTTACAGGAATGCCAGGTATAAGGCTTTGCTTTGTTACCTTGCCCCTGCCTATGATTCTGGTCTTGATGCCTCTGCTCTCCAGTGAGAAGATGGCATCGCGGGCTCCCATTCCGCTTACGTCGGGAACGATGCTCTTGCCATATTGCTTCTCCTTGACGAGCTTGACGCTGTGGTTGCCGTTGCGTTCGGCTTTTCCCCAGATAGGGTTGCCGTTGGCATAGCTGCCTCTCCAACTTGTGTTTGTCTTGATGCCAAGGTGAGAGAGTACATAGTCGGCAGCCAGAATGTTGCCGTTCTTTACGTCTGGTACGAGGATGGAGGCTGAGTCCTTGGCGTCTCTAACGTCTAGCTTAAGGCTTTGTGCCATGATGCCCTCGGCTATGTCATGGAATACCTTTCCGCTCATGCTGCCACCCGAAGCAGGTAAGCCCGACTTCTGTATGCAGACGATACAACTATATCTTGGGGCATCGGCTGGGAAGTAGCCTGCGAAGCTTACCAAGTAGTTGGTTACACCGTTTTTATATCCTCCCGCACCCTTGGAAACCTGGGCAGTACCCGTCTTGCCTGCCACCTTGAAGTTTGGTGACCCTGCCTTCTTGCCCAATCCAACGCTTACCACTTGCTCCAGAATGGTCTGTAGCTCCTTGATGCTCTTTGGCTTGGCAATATGCTCGCGCAACACCTCTGGTGGAAATTCCTTGATGACTTCGCCATTCTTCATCACTTTGGTGACGAAGCGTGGACGCATCATCTTGCCGTTGTTGGCGATGGTGTTGTAGAAGGTGAGGGTAGAGATAGGAGGTACCTGGGTCTCGTATCCGATGCTCATCCATGGCAGCGAGGTCTTAGCCCAGTTGTCATATTGGTTGTGGCTGTTCTTGTGCGGCATGCGGATTCTCGCTGGGGTTGCGCCCACGAGTGGAATCTTCAGGTCGTCGTGCAATCCTGTGCGGTAGATGCCTTCCACGAATTTCTCAGGATGGCTCTTGTAGTGGTCGTCGATGATGCGGCTCACTCCGATGTTGGAACTGTACCACAAGGTCTGCGGCAAGGTCAGCATGCCATAGCCGCCCTTGCGCCAGTTGTGGTCCTTCATGTCTCTGCCATACATCTGCCAGATGCCTCCTGCGGTCTCCACGCGATAGGTGGTGTCTACCACGCCGTCGTCGAGTGCCACGAGGATGGAGGCAGGCTTGAACACCGAGCCTGGCTCCAGCAGGTCGCTCACCGCATGATTGTGAATCTCTCGATATTCGCCGTCGAAGCATTTCTCCATGTTTACGATGGCCTTGATGTCGCCGGTAGGCACGTCCATGACGATGGCTACGCCCACGTTGGCGTTGATTTCCTTCAGCTCCTCGATGAGAGAACGCTCTGCAAGGTCTTGCATGGTCACGTCGATGGTGGTCACGATGTCGGCGCCGTCGATAGGAGGGGTGTCGGTGATGTCGAGGAACTTGTTGCGTACCTTTCTACGGTGCACGATTCCGTTTGTTCCTCGCAGAATGGAGTCGTAACTCAGCTCCAAGCCGCATCTTGCGGTGTCCTTGGCTCCGAACATGACTCCGATGGTACGGCCTGCCAGCGAACCGAACGAACGGGTGCGGGCATTGAACTCTTCCCAGTGGAAACCGCTCTTGTAGGGGCCTAGCTTGAAGACTGGAAGGTCTTTTACCTCTGTGAATGTATTATAGTCGATGCGCTTAGGGTATATGAGCCAGTTGCGGCTCACTTTGGCGCGGCCCTCAGTCAGGTGTCGCTTGAATTCCTCGGTGCTTTTTTCTGGGAAAATCTTATGTAGGCATAGACAAATGGAGTCTTGCTTGGCATCCCAAAGAGAGTCGTTCTTGGCATCCTTGAGCGCTTGGAAGTCCATGAAGACCTTGAATTCAGGCAGCGAACTCGCCATGAGCTGACCTGTGCAACTCAGGATGTTGCCTCGGTTAGGCTTTACGGTCACAGAGTCTTTCTTCTGTCGTGAAGCCACCTCCATCCAGTAGTCGTGCTTGGCGGTCATGATGTAGAGCGCTTTTCCGACCACAGCGAGTGCCACCATCGTCATGACGATGGCGATGGCACTATATCGGGGCATTACTTTCTTATGGTCAAACTTGCTCATTCTTCGGGTACGTTTATGATGTAAGGAGGTTGGTTGGCGATGTGTAGCACGCTGTCTTTGTTGTCTTTTAGCATGTCTAGCACATTGCTCTCACGACTCTTTTCGGTTATTTGGCTGCTTGTAGACAAGGCTTTGTACTTGGTGTCTTGCAGCTCTTTCTGTAGTTGGTCTAGCTCGATGAGGTCCTTTTGGATACTGTATCGGTTGGAGATGTATATGATGACAAAAAACACGACAAGGATGACGAGCCATATCTGTCGGCGT
Source organism: Bacteroidaceae bacterium (assembly GCA_963660215.1). GTDB lineage: Bacteria > Bacteroidota > Bacteroidia > Bacteroidales > Bacteroidaceae > Prevotella. The sequence goes on from CAVKXW010000019.1 coordinate 5,780, forward strand.
ATGATTTGGGTGGTGAGGATGTCTCCACCCAGAATCTTGCGTAGCGTGAAGCTGGAAGAGCCTGTTGCCTCTTCCTCGATGGCTTGCTTGGCAATCGCGTCTTTTAGCGACTCTTGCGGTGCTTCCTTGCTGTTGTTGTCGATGTCTGTGCTCATTTCTTTTCTGCTATTCTTAGTTTGGCGCTTCTGCTCCTAGGGTTTCTTTCTTGTTCTTCTTCGTCGGGGACGATGACTTTGTTGTTGATGAGTTTGAATGGGGTATCGACTCTTCCGAAAAAGTCTTGTGCGATTTTTCCCTCGGGATTGCCGGCCTTCATCATGTTCTTTACGATTCTGTCTTCCAACGAATGATAGGTGATTACGCTAAGTCTGCCGCCTGGCTTCAGTAGCTCGGTGGCTGCATGGAGCATTTCCTTCAGGGCGTCCATCTCGTGGTTTACCTCGATGCGGAGCGCTTGGAAGAGCTTTGCCATGTCTTTCTTTTCTCGCTCTCGCTTGAAGAAGGGCTCTACGACAGCCATGAAGTCCTTGGTGGTGGCTATCGGCTTCTGGGCTCTTGCCTTGATGATGGCGGAGGCGATGCGGCGCGAGTTCTTCAGCTCGCCATATAGATAGAAGATGTCTGCCAAGTCGGCTTCTTCATATTCGTTTACAATGTCGGCTGCGGTTTTCCCTGCTCGCTTGTTCATGCGCATGTCCAGTGGCGAATCGTACCGAAAAGAGAAGCCTCGGCTCTCGTCATCGAAGTGGTGGCTTGATACACCTAGGTCGGCAAGCAGACCGTCCAACCCTTCTACGCCATAATATCTCATCCAGTTCTTTAGGTATCTGAAGTTGGAGCATACAAAGGTGAAACTTTTGTTGGGTACCACATTCTGCTCTGCGTCGGCGTCTTGGTCGAAGCTGTAAAGGTGACCTTCGCCTGTGAGGCGAGAGAGAATCTCCCTTGAGTGGCCGCCTCCTCCGAAAGTTACGTCTACATAGATGCCGGCAGGCTGTATGTTTAGCCCATCGACACTCTCTTTCAAGAGAACAGGTATGTGGTATGTCTCTGCTGTTTTGATCATAGATATTATTGCATGTGTACTTATTTATTATTAATTTGGGCTCAAAGGTACATAAAAATCTTCACATAGCCCTATGTTTCGGCACAAAATTTGTAAAACTTAATAAAAAAGTTGTTTTCCGTCAATTATTCCAGTCTCTCTTTTCTCTCTTCTTGTGAATGCTTTGTTTTCGCAAAAAAATAAGAAAATGGGGCTCGATTTGCCTCGATTGTTTCAAAAAACTAATAATTTTACGCTTTTTTGCTATTTTTTTTCAAAAAAAGGCTCGTATTTGAAAAAGATGAGTTATTTTTGCACTAACTTATAAGTTTTAGCAAACATGACTGCTTCGATAGAGAAAACGATTGACATAGACAAAATACTGAAAAGCAAGATGGGAAACAAGGCTAAGTTCGTGCCTCGTTTCTTGGTTTCTTGGCTGAAAAAAATCATTCACGAGGACGAGGTCAACAAGTTCTTGTGGGAGAGTCGTGGGCTTTCAGGAACAGAATGGCTCACCGAGTGCGTGCGCTATCTCAAGATGGATGTGGAGATTGTCGGAGCGGAAAACTTGCCCGACAAGAATGATGGCAAGCTTTATACTTTCGTGTCGAATCATCCTTTGGGTGGACAGGACGGAGTATGCCTCGGCTCCATCATCGGTCAGCACTATGATGGCAAGTTCCGCTATTTGGTAAACGACCTCTTGCTCAATCTGCCTGGGTTGAAGCCCGTCAGTATTGGCATCAACAAGACGGGGCGCCAGAGCCGTGACTTCCCTCGCATGGTGGAGGCGGGCTTCCAAAGCGACAACCATATGCTGATGTTCCCGGCTGGCTTGAACAGTCGTAAGCGTGACGACGGCACTATTCACGATTTGCCTTGGAAGAAGACTTTTATCTCCAAGAGCGTGGAGTATCAGCGCGATGTGGTGCCTATTCGCTTCGGAGGACGCAATTCCGAGCGCTTTTATCGAATCGCCAAGTTCAGCGACAAATATCTGCCGTTCAATCTTGCCATGCTCTTCCTTGTCGATGAGATGTACAAGAATGTGGACAAGCATTTCCGCATCGCCATAGGCAAGCCTATCCCATGGCAGACGTTTGATAAGACAAGGTCGGCAACTGAGTGGGCTCAGTTTGTGGAGGATAAGGTTTATGAACTTTAGAACGCCAAGTTTTTCATTATTAACGAATCGTAGAATCGAATCATATCATATATATTAGAGAAGAGTAGTATGGAAGAAGAAATCATCCAACCGATTGACCGTGAGCTACTGAAGAGTGAACTCACTCCTGACAAACAACTTCGAATGACCAACAAAAGCCATAATGAGATTTACATCATTACGGCCAATGACTCACCTAACGTGCTGAAGGAAATAGGACGCCTTCGTGAGATCGCTTTCCGTGAAGCTGGTGGCGGCACGGGTAAATCTATGGATCTCGACGAGTTCGACTTTGGTGACAACTGCTACAAGCAGCTGATTGTTTGGAATCCTGAGGCAGATGAAATCATAGGAGGCTATCGTTATCTCTTGGGCAAGGACTGGCAGCTCGACGGGAAGGGGCAGCCTAAGTTGGCGACAAGCCACATGTTTCATTTCTCTGATAAGTTTATGAAAGAATATATGCCATATACTGTAGAGCTGGGACGCTCCTTCGTCTCGCTTGAATATCAGAATGTGCGCAAAAATACGAAGAGTATCTTCGCCTTGGACAACCTTTGGGATGGATTGGGAGCTCTTACCGTGCTCTATCCCGACCTGAAGTATTTCTTCGGCAAGATGACCATGTATCCTTCTTATATCCGTCGAGGGCGTGATATGATTCTCTACTTCCTAAAGAAGCATTTCGACGACAAGGAAAACTTGGTGATCCCGATGAAACCGCTTAAATTGGATACTCCCGAGGGCGAACTTTCGTCTCTCTTCACCGAGGACGACTTCAAGGCGGACTATCGCATCTTGAACCGTGAGATTCGCAAGTTGGGTTACAACATCCCTCCTTTGGTGAATGCCTATATGGGCTTGAGCCCTACGATGAAGCTCTTCGGCACCGCCATCAACTATGGCTTTGGCGACGTGGAGGAAACTGGTATTCTCATAGCCATCGACGAGATACTGGAAGACAAGCGTGTGCGCCATATCAATAGCTTCATCGCCGAACATCCAGAGGCTCTGAAGATTACGAGTGGTGCAAACAACATTATATACAAGGAAAAGTAAGATACAAAACGATGTCTTATGATATATGCCCACGCCTTAGGCTGCTTTCAGCCAAGGCGTGGGCTTTTTTGTATCTGAGCTATTATATATATCCTAAGCTTGAAGCATGTATTCCAAACCTTAGAATAGAAAATCTCGTTCTGCTGAGCCGAACGCATATTCTGCTCAGCGGAACATATGTTCTACTGAGCGGAACATATATTCTGCTGAGCAGAATAGAACTTTTCCTTAAGTATTAAACTATTGGGAGACTGATGCCGTTGATTTTTTGGTAGATGTCTAGCGCATAGATGTCGGTCATGCCGCTGATGTAGTCTATCACTGCCATGATGCGCTCCTCCAGGTTGGCGTTGCCGATGTCGTACTGGCTGCTCACACGGCGGATGAGTTGCTGCGAGTAGAAACGGGTAGGGTTGACGGCGGCATCGGTGAATACCTCCATCAGGGTGGCCATGATTTTGTAACCGGAAAGCTCTATGTCGAGCACAGGCTTGCTGTGGTAAATCTTGGTGTAGGATGTTTTCTCACATTCCTTGTATGCCTCGCGCTGGCGCTCGGCGATGTGGTCGATGAGACTTCCCTCGAAAGTGCCAGCGAGGATTTCGTCCTCGTGCTCTAGGAAGGCGGCCACGCATTCGTTCTCTAATTTGCCGATTACACAGGCTCGCATATACACCACTTTCTCGTTTTCATCTGTCAGTTCCTCGTCGTCGATGCGTTTCAGGATGCTGCGCTGTACGTCTTCCTCGAAGAAACTGAGCAACAGTCTTTGGGTTTCTTGATAGGAAAGAATCTTCAACTTGTGCGAGTCCTCGATGTCCATGATTTCATAGCAGATGTCGTCGGCGGCTTCTACCATATATACAAGAGGGTGGCGAGCGTATTGTAACGGTTCTTCTGGCTTCGACTTGCAAAAAATGCCCAATTCATCGGAAATTTTCTTATATGACTCGGCTTCAGAGGCAAAGAATCCGAATTTGCCGTGATTGCCTGCAAGGCTGCTGGCAAATGGATATTTCACAATGGCTGCCAGCATGGAGTAGGTCATTACGAAGCCTCCTTGGCGGCGGCCCTTGAAGCGATGCGTCAAGATGCGGAAGGCGTTGGCGTTGCCCTCGAAATGGGTGATGTCTTCCCAAAATGCCGATGAAACCAACGGTTTTATGCTTTGCCCGGCTCCTTCGCTGAAGAAAGTCTGGATGGCTTTCTCGCCAGAATGGCCGAAAGGAGGGTTGCCCAGGTCGTGGGCGAGACAGGCTGCGCTCACGATGGTGCCTATCTCCTCGAAGAGCGTGTCTTTCAGCTCGGGACGTTTCTTGATGATGCGGCGAGAGATGTCGTTGCCCAGCGACATGCCCACGCTTGCCACCTCCAGGCTGTGCGTGAGGCGGTTGTGCACGAAGATGCTGCCCGGCAAGGGGAAAACTTGCGTCTTGTTTTGCAGACGGCGGAAAGCCGACGAGAAGATGAGTCGGTCGTAATCGCGCTTGAATTCAGAGCGATCGTCGTGGCGCTCGGCATGCTTGTGCTCCTGTCCGAAACGCTTGTTGGAGATGAGTTGTGTCCAGTCCATAGGCATGTTGAATAAGATAATATACTGCAAAAATACACTAAACTAGGGACAAATCAAAATAAAATATGATAAATTACATGTTTTTAGCCTCAAAAATTCATTTATTCCATCAAAATTGTTTATTTTTGCAGAAAATATAATGTTTGATAACGTAAAAAATAGGAAATCATGATAAAAGTACAGATTATCAACAAGGGGCATCAACCTTTGCCTGCCTTTGCGACACCGCAGAGCGCCGGCATGGATTTGCGTGCGAATTTAAAGGAGGCGTTGGTGCTGCATCCATTGGAGCGCAAGCTGATCCCTACAGGTCTTTTTATGGCTTTGCCTAAAGGATATGAGGCTCAGATTCGACCTCGTAGCGGTTTGGCTTTGAAGCATGGCATCACCGTGCTCAACACCCCTGGAACCATTGATGCTGATTATCGTGGTGAGATAATGGTCTTGCTGGTTAATTTCTCGCAGGAAGATTTTGTTGTAAATGATGGCGAACGTATCGCCCAAATGGTTTTGGCAAAGCACGAAAAATGCGACTTCATCGAGGTTGAACAGCTGGATGAGACAGAACGTGGCGTAGGTGGCTATGGTCATACAGGTGTGAGGTAATCTTCCTGAAATAAGTTTTTTGTATCATAAAAGAAATAACAAAGTGAATATTAATCTTAGAAACATTAGTTGGGTGATGGGCTTGGCAATGCTAGGCTTGGTCGCTTTGCCTTCGTTGGCGCGGAAAAAGAAAGTGCAGCCGAACAAGCAAACTCTAGTTGCGGTGGATAGCCTTTCGAGCAACGAGCGTCAACGCTACAACTATTTTTTCTTGGAGGGGGCACGCCGCTTGGCTGAGGGTAAAAACACCGCGGCATTTGATCTTTTGGAGCATGCTAAACGGATTTCTCCTAATTCCGCCGAGGTCTATTTCTATGAGTCGCTGTTTTTCTCCCAGATGAAGCAAGATTCTTTGGCTATTTCCTATATGCAAAAGGCTACGGAGCTGAACCCTGAGAACCAAACCTATGCAGAGCAGTTAGCCCGATATTATATAGGTAACCAGAAATATGATCTTGCCATCCAATCTTATGAACAGTTGTATGCCAAGAATCATTCCAATACAGATGCGTTGCGCATCTTGGCACAACTCTATCAGCAGCAGAAAAACTATCCCATGATACTCAAGACGATTTCTCGTTTGGAGGTGGAGGAAGGAGAGAGCGAACAATTTACTCTTTCTAAAATGCGTGTCTATGAGATGATGGATGACAAGAAAGCTGCTTATGCCGAGTTGAAATCTTTGGTAGACCAGCATCCTTTGGACGCAGTTTACAAAACCATGTTGGGTAATTGGCTGATGCAGCATGATCGCCAGAAAGAGGCATTCAAGTATTTTATGGACGTACTGAAGGATGAGCCAGACAATTCGTATGCGCAGATGTCGCTTTACGATTATTACAATGCGACGCAGCAAAAAGATCAAGCCAACCAGATGTTGGACAAAATTCTTTTGAGCCCTAAGACCGACTTCGAGACAAAGGTGATGATGTTTCGCTCCTATATTCAGGGCAATGAAAGCGAAGGCGGCGACTCAACACAGGTGATTGCTCTTTTTGACAAGGCTCTCGATGTGGCTCATCCATCTGCCGAAGTGGCTGAGCTCCGTGCTGCATATATGAGTTTGAAGAAGATGCCTACAGATACAGTCTGCCATGCGTTTGAAAAGGTGTTGAGCATAGCCCCTGAAAATGTAAACGCTCGTTTGCAACTGGTGCAGCTCCTTTGGAATGATAAAAAATATGATGAGGTTATCTCTCAGAGCAAGGTGGCACATGAATATAATCCCGAAGAAATGGTGTTTTACTATTTTGGGGGTATGGCGCATTACCAGAAGAATCAGGAAGATGATGCGCTTCATGAATTCCGCTTGGGACTGGCTCAGACCAATGCGCAGTCGCCAGCCGACTTGGTGTCTGACCTCTATGCCGTAACAGGTGACATCTTCTATAAGAAAGGTAACCAGGAAGCGGCTTTTATATCTTACGACTCTTGCTTGCAGTGGAAAGAAGACAATGTGATGGCTCTAAATAACTATGCTTATTATCTCAGCGAACTAGGCAAGGACCTTCATAAGGCTGAGGCTATGAGCTATAAAACCATCAAGGTGGAACCAAACAATGGCACCTTCCTGGATACGTATGCCTGGATATTGTTTATGGAAGAGCGCTATGCTGAAGCAAAGAACTATATAGATCAAGCTCTGAAAAACCGCGATTCCACCGAGAATAATAGTACGGTGTTGGAACATGCCGGTGATATTTATGCCATGAATGGAATGATAGATAAAGCTGTGGATTTTTGGAAACAGTCTTATGATGACAATCACCAGACAGACATACTTGATTGGAAAATCAAGCACAAGCAATATATAACGGAGGAAGAGCTTAAAAAGCGTGATGCGCAGAAACAGAAACCTGCCAGCATGCAGAAAGTGGCTAAGAAAAGGAAAAAGAAATAATTAATGATGTGTGGTAATATGAAAAAGAATAAGATTATCGTGTTGGCAGTTGCTTGCAGCATGCTGTTTGTGACTTCTTGTGGTACAAGCAAGCTGGCGCAAGAAAAAGGAAAACTTCCTGCTGACAATACGCAAACGAATACAACGAAGGTCTCAGATTCTCAGCAAAGTGAATCTGTCAAGAAATTGACTTTTGTTCAAAAGGTGTCAGACAATCAAGTTTACACGAAGAATATTGTGGGAAGTATGTCGTTCAACTTGCTGGCAGGAAAAAAGGACATCACTGTGCCAGGCAAGCTGAGCATGCGCAAGGACGAGGTAATCCGCATCCAACTTTTTATCCCGATTCTCGGAACCGAAGTAGGACGCCTTGAGTTTACCCCAAACTATGTCCTGATCATCGACCGTCTTCACAAGGAATATATCAAGGCAGACTATACGCAGGTTGATTTCCTGAAAAAGCAAGGCATCACCTTCTATTCTTTGCAGGCTCTCTTTTGGAATCAACTCCTTTTGCCGGGAGTGCAGAAGCTTTCGGAGTCAGATCTCAAGAAGTTTGACGCAAACTTGGATGCCACAGGCGACAATGTTCCTATCTACATAAAGAATGGAAACATGTCATACACATGGTCGGCAGACCGCGCTAGTGGTCGCATCACTTCGGCAGATGTCTCTTATAAAAGTACTCAGTATGGAACCTCTCAGTTGCATATCGATTATGGCAACTTTAAGAGCGTGGGCGTCAAAATGTTCCCAGCAACGCAAAGCATGACAATGGTGACAACTGCTACCAAGGAAAAACAGGAAGTGAAGATCAATCTCGATCTTAACGAGGTTAAGACAGATAGTAATTGGAGTGCTCAGACGGAAATATCTAGCAAATATAAGCAGGTTTCTCCTGCGGATGTTCTCAATAAAATCATGAGCATGTAAGGCATTATGAAACGTATATTATCATTCATATTGGCACTTTCGTTCTCGCTTGCCCCTTTTGCGCAAAAGAAAACAACGCAAAAGAAGCAGCCTGTGGCCGTGTCTTCTCATAAAAACAAGACAGTTACCTCAAAGACTGCCAAGGCAACCGCCCCTACCAAGGCAGAACGAAAGGCGGCTACTTATAGCAATGCTTCTATCCGTGGCTTGCAGGGGCAGCGTGCCTCTATACAGAAGAAGATTAAGGAACAAGAACAGGCTCTTCGTCAAAACCAAGCAGATGTGAAAAAACGCTTGGAAGACCTCATGGCGCTCAATGGCGAGATAGACCAAAGCCAGAAGAAGATAGATGGTATCCAGAATGACATCCATCACATCGACGGAAACATTGGAATACTCCAAGCTCAGTTGAAGACCCTTCAGGCTCAACTCCAAGACCGCAAGAACAAGTATATCCGTTCGATGCGATACATGAGCCGTCACCATACGGTGCAAGATAAGTTGATGTTCATCTTCAGTGCCAAGAACTTGACACAGATGTATCGTCGCCTTTCCTTCATTCGTCAGTATTCCAGCTATCAGAAGGTGCAGGGCGAGGCTGTGAAGGCAAAGCAAGTCCAAGTGAACGACAAGCATCAGCAGTTGCAGACTGTCAAGGGACACAAGAACAACCTATTATATAAAGGTAAGCAAGAGAAGACTGTACTTGAAACCAAGCAGACCCAGCAGCAAGAGATGGTGCAAGGATTGCAGAAGCAGCAGAAGACCATTCAGGCTGTCATCGCCGACCAACGCCAAAAGGATGCGGCAATCAATGCGCAGATAGACCGCTTGATAGCTCAGGAAGTGGCAAAGGCTCGTGCCCGTGCCGCTGCCGAGGCTAAGAAGAAAGCCGCCGCTGCAGCTGCCGCAAAGAAACGTGCCGAGGAATTGGCTCGCAAGAAAGCTGCCGCCGAGGCTGCTGCAAGGGAGAATGCTCGCCGCATAGAAGAGGCTAAGCGTCGCCAAGCAGAGGCGGAGGAGGCTAGAAGAAAGGCTGCGGAAGAGGCTAGGAAAGCTGCCGAGGCTGCTCGCAAGGCGCAAGAAGAGGCTGCTGCCCAAGCTGCCGCCCAGGCTAAGGCAAAGGCGCAAGCCAAGGCTCGTGCTGCCGCCGAGGCTGCCCAGCGTGCCGCCGCCGAACAAGCTGCTCGCCAAGCTGCCGCCGAACAGGCTGCCAAGAAAGCCGAGGCTGATAGACAGGCTGCCGAGTTGAAGGCGAAAGCCGATGAGGAACGTAATAAACGTGAGATTGCTGTTGCCAAGAAAGAGGCGCAGGAAGCAAGCACCTTGAGCTCGGTAGACCGCATGTTGAGTGGTGGATTCGAGGCAAACCGTGGTCGCTTGCCTATGCCTATCAGTGGCACCTACCGTGTGGTGAGCCATTTCGGACAGTATAATGTGGATGGTTTGAAGGGCGTAACGCTCGACAACAAGGGCATCAACATCCAGGGCAAGCCTGGCTGTGTGGCTCGCAGCATCTACGATGGTGAGGTGAGTGCTGTCTTCGGCTACGGTGGTATGTGGAACGTCCTCGTTCGCCATGGTGCTTACATCTCAGTATATTGTAACCTCAAGTCGGTAAGCGTACATAAGGGACAAAAGGTTAGTACCCGTCAGGCACTTGGTGCCGTGGGAACTGACAATATCCTCCAGTTCCAGCTTCGCAAGGAGACTGCCAAGCTGAACCCTGAGGCTTGGCTCGGAAGATAAAATGGAAAAAACTTCTTTCAGTATAAAGCGTTGACATATAATGATATCGCTTAAAAACTGAAAGAAGTTTTTTATTGCTTTGATATTCCTAAGAAAGAACTAAATTTTTGAGCAACTTTCTAGCTTAGATATTTGCTGCATCCAATAACTCTGCGTATTTTGCAATGGCATCCCGTATCTCACTGATGCGGATGAACTCGTCGGCGGAGTGGGAGCGAGAAGACTCGCCAGGACCTAGCTTGAAGGATGGGAACGACATCAAGGCTTGGTCGCTGAGGGTAGGACTGCCGAACGGCTTCATCCCCATCGCCACACATTTCTTGATAAGCGGATGCTCTGGGTCTATGCGAGAAGACTTCAAGCGGAAGCTGTGCGCCTTCACCTCGCTCTTCAAGTGCTGGCAGATGAACTTGTATACCTCTTCGTTGTCGTAGAACTCGTTGGTGCGGATGTCTACGAGCATCGTGCACTTGTCGGGGATCACATTGTGCTGCGTGCCTGCGTTCACCACGGTGAGCGTCATCTTGGTAGGACCGAGGAACTCGCTCACCTTCTCAAACTTATAGTCCCTAATCCATCGCATATCGTCGAGTGCCTCATAGATAGCGTTCACTCCCTCGTTGCGGGCAGCGTGTCCGCTCTTGCCGTGGGCGATGACATCCAGTACCATCAATCCCTTTTCGGCTACGGCAGGTTGCATACCCGTAGGCTCACCTACGATGGCGAGGTCGATATGAGGCAAAAGGGGCAATGCACGGCTGATGCCATCCTTGCCCGATACCTCCTCCTCGGCAGAGGCGAGATAGATGAGGTTGTAGCTCTGAGGCTTCTCCGTGAGCATACGGAACATCTGGAGGAGAGAGCATAAGCCGCCTCCGCAGTCGTTGCTGCCCAAGCCATAAAGGGTTTCCTCTTCACAAACCTTATCCTTTTCTATACATGGAGAAAAAGGGTCTCTTGTCCAAGAGTCCACAGGCTTCACCGTGTCGATATGGGCATTGAGGAGCAAAGTAGGCTTGCTCTCGTCGTAGTGTGGGTCGATAATCCAAATGTTGTTAGCCTCTCGATGCGGAGTGAAGCCATAATTGCGGATGGTTTGCTCCATGATGTCGGCTGCATCCTTCTCGTTGCGGCTCACGGATGGGGTGGCGATGAGCTTCTGGAGCAGAGCCACGGCATCGGCTACGTATTCTTCTTGTGTCATCATAATCTCTCTATATTTAGAAGTGATATTGTAAAGTTTGGGGCAAAGTTACGAAAAAAAGAGCACATAAGTAGGAAAAAGTCTCTTTTTATTTTGTTTTCTTAATGATTTGCTGTATCTTTGCAGTCATATAAAATATAAGCTTATGCAAATTAATAGTCATCTTTCGGTACTGATTCACGACCTGGCGAAGAAATATGGAGATAAGCCTGCGCTTACCTTCAAGAAGTTTGGTGGTGACCAGTGGCAGACGGTTTCATGGAATCAGTTCTCTCTGAGAGTGAAACAAGTTAGCAACGCCCTTCTCAATCTGGGCGCAAAACCTCACGACAAGATTGCTGTCTTCTCGCAAAACTGTGTGCACTATCTGTACACCGACTTCGGTGCGTATGGTGTGAAGGTTACTTCCATCCCATTCTATGCCACCAGCAGCGAGCAGCAGATACAATATATGATTAACGACGGCCAGGTTCGCTTCCTTTTCGTAGGCGAACAGGAACAGTATGACAAGGCGCATCGTGTCTTCGCCCTCTGCCCTTCGCTGGAGCGCATCATCATCTTCGATTCCAGCGTGCGCATCAGCACCCACGACCCTGCAGCCCTTTACTATAAGGACTTCTTGGCTTTGGGAGAAAACCTTCCTCGCCAGACGGAAGTGGAGGAACTCTGGAAGCAGGCTAGCATGGACGACCTCGCCAATATTCTCTATACCAGTGGTACCACAGGCGATAGCAAGGGCGTGATGTTGACCTATGGACAATATCATGCGGCACTGAAGGCGAACGACGAGGCGGTACCTCTCACAGAGAAAGACCGTGTCATCAACTTCTTGCCTTTCACCCATATCTTTGAGCGTGGATGGGCTTACCTCTCTTTGACCGAGGGCGCCCGCCTCTTCATCAATACTTATCCTCACGAGATTCAGGACAGTATGCGAGAGGTACATCCTACATGTATGAGTAGCGTGCCACGTTTCTGGGAGAAGGTATACATCGCAGTGAAGGCGAAGATGGACGATGCCAGTCCTGTACAGAAGAAACTATTCTACCATGCACTCGCCGTAGGTCGCAAGCGTAATATCGAATACATAGCCAACGGCAAGCGTCCCCCTCTGACCCTCGAACTCGAATACAAGATTATCAACAAGACCATATTGAGTATGGTGCGCAAGCAACTCGGCTTGGAGAACCCACATATCTTCCCTACGGCTGGCGCATACGTAAGTCCAGAGGTGGAGGAGTTTGTTCACTCAGTGGGCATCGGTATGATAGTGGGCTACGGTTTGACGGAGAGTCTTGCCACCGTATCTTGCGACCATCTCGACAAGAAGTACACCATCGGTTCGGTAGGTCGCCCTATCTCTAGCATCCAGATTAAGATAGGTGAGGACAATGAAGTCTTGCTAAAAGGTCCAACCATCACCCAGGGCTACTATCATCGTGACACGACGAACGCCAAGGTGTTCGACAAGGATGGCTTCTTCCATACTGGCGACGCTGGCTATCTGAAGGATGGCGAGCTTTACCTCACCGAGCGTATCAAGGACTTGTTTAAGACATCCAATGGTAAGTATATCGCTCCTCAGCAGGTGGAGTCGCTACTCTTGGTAGATAAGTTCATCGACCAGGTAGCAGTCATCGCCGACCAACGCAAGTTTGTCTCGGCTCTCATCGTGCCAGAGTTCCGTCTCGTGGAGGATTGGGCTAGGGAACATCATATCGCCTTCGGTAGTCGTGAGGACTTGTGTGCCAACGAGAAGATACAGCAGATGGTGATGGAACGCATCAAGATACTCCAGCAGCATTTGGCTTACTATGAGCAGATTAAGCGCATCACCCTCTTGCCACATCATTTCTCGATGGAATCGGGCGAATTGACCAATACATTAAAGATTCGTCGCCCTATCATCAACAAGAACTACAAGGCGGAGATAGAGGCGATGTACGCAGAGTAATGTTGAATGTTAAATGTTGAATGTTGAATGATTACAGCTGACCAATTGAAAGATGTGATGGAGCGTGCGGATGCCCTCCATCGCTATCTCAACATAGACCAGAAAAAAGTAGAATTTGAGGAGGAACAACTCCGTACCCAGGCTCCAGACTTTTGGGAAGACCCTAAGTATGCACAGGAGCAGATGAAGAAAGTAAAGGGCATCCAGAAGTGGCTCGATGGTTACAAGACCATACGCCTCTATGCCGACGAACTCCAGTTAGCCTTCGACTTCTATAAGGACGAGATGGTGACAGAGGAAGAGGTGGATGCCGACTATGCCAAGGCTATCAAGGCTATCGAGGACTTGGAGTTGAAGAACATGCTCCGCCAGAAGGAAGACCCGATGGACTGCGTGCTGAAGATAAACTCAGGTGCTGGTGGCACCGAGAGCCAAGACTGGGCTTCGATGCTGATGCGTATGTATATGCGCTGGGCTGAGGCTCACGGCTACAAGGTGACAATCACTGATATGCAGGAAGGCGACGAGGCAGGCATCAAGAGTGTTACCATGACCATCGAGGGTGGTGAGTTCGCCTATGGTTACTTGAAGAGTGAGAACGGTGTGCATCGCTTGGTGCGTGTTTCTCCGTTCAATGCGCAGGGCAAGCGTATGACCAGTTTCGCCTCTGTCTTCGTAACGCCATTGGTGGATGATACCATCGAGGTATACGTAGACCCAGCCAAACTCTCTTGGGATACCTTCCGCTCCAGTGGCGCTGGCGGTCAGAACGTGAACAAGGTGGAGTCGGGTGTTCGTTTGCGCTATTGGTATACCGACCCAGATACAGGTGAGGAGGAAGAAATCCTCATCGAGAACACCGAGACTCGTGACCAGCCGAAGAACCGTGCCAAGGCTTTGCTTCTCTTGAAGAGTCAACTCTACGATCGTGCGATGAAGAAACGCTTGGAGGCTAAGGCTAAGATAGAGGCTGGCAAGAAGAAGATAGAGTGGGGAAGCCAGATACGAAGCTACGTGTTCGACGACCGCCGTGTGAAAGACCATCGTACCAACTATCAGACATCCGATGTGGATGGCGTGATGGACGGCAAGATAGACGACTTCATCAAGGCGTATCTGATGGAATTCCCTTCGGAGAATGAAGAACAATAATAACCTAATAAAACATACAACTATGAGTGGAAATAAAGAATTGCGTAAAGCAAAACATGCCGCTTACGAGAAGAAGCAGGCAGAAAAAGGTGAGAAAGTTATCAAGTGGATATTTGGTGTATTGATAGCATTGGCTGTCCTGTTTGCCATTTATGCTGCTTCCATCGCATAAAAACTATGAGTGGATTAGAGATAGAAAGAAAGTTTCTCGTGAAGAAGGGCGACGCTTACAAGAGTGCCGCCTTTTCTAGTAGTCATATCCAGCAAGGTTATATCCCTGCCGAGGGAGCTACCGTGCGAGTTCGCACACGAGACGACAAGGCTTACCTTACTATCAAGGGCAAGTCTATGAATGGCGGTATGACTCGCTATGAGTTTGAGAAAGAGATAACGATGGACGAGGCGCATCATCTCTTGCAGTTGTGCCAAGGTGGTGTCATCGACAAGTGTCGCTATCTCGTAAAGAGTGGCAGCCATACCTTCGAGGTAGACGAGTTTTACGGCGACAACGAGGGGCTTGTGATGGCAGAAGTGGAGTTGGGTAGTGAGACGGAAGCCTATGAAAAGCCAGACTTCATCGGTATGGAGGTGACAGGCGACAAGCGGTTTTATAACTCTCATCTCCTAGGAAATCCTTTCTCCCACTGGCGCAAAACGTTACCCGAAGACTACCAGTGAAACTTATGATATGAACGTTTAAAGTGCGCTCTGTTTGACAATCTTTTATGATTTCTTGTCGAGAATTGCATAAATATTAATAAAAATGTAGTATTTGCTTTCGATTTATACGCTTATCTCAAATTTATTTTATAATTTTGCAGCGTATAATAGAGAAAGAATGTAAAAATGGCAGAAACAGATAGAGGAAGTTTTGGTAGCAAGATAGGTTTGATTCTTGCTACGGCAGGTGGTGCCGTGGGTCTAGGTAACGTATGGCGCTTCCCTTATATGGCTGGTCAGGAAGGTGGAGCAGCCTTTATCTTGGTATATATAGGATGTGTGCTCTTGTTGGGCATTCCTTGTATGATTTCCGAGTTTATCATCGGTCGGCATGGGGCTTCCAATACGGCTCGTGCCTATACCAAGATGGCGAATGGCAGTGCTTGGAGATGGGTGGGCTACCTGGAGGTGTTCACTGGTTTCTTGATAACGGGATATTATGCAGTGGTGTCAGGATGGTGCTTGCAGTATGTGTACGCCAGCATCATGGGCGAACTGCATGGCGACCCTACCTTCGTGGCTAATTATTTTAAGGAGTTTTCCTCAGACCCAGTGCGCCCTGTGATGTGGACGGTGGCCATCTTTTTGATTTGCCATTTTGTAATCATCCATGGGGTGAGGGGCGGTATAGAGAAAGCATCCAAGATTATGATGCCAGTGCTCTTCATCCTGCTCTTGATTATCGTGGTGGCTTCTTGTATGTTGCCTAACGCAGGTAAGGGAGTGGAGTTCTTGCTGAAGCCAGACTTCGGTAAGTTTGACAGAGGAGTGTTCCTCGGTGCTTTGGGACAGTCGTTTTATTCCTTGAGCATCGGTATGGGTTGCATCTGTACCTATGCCTCTTACTTCAGCCGCCAGACCAATCTCTTCAAGTCGGCTCTCCAGATTTCGCTCATCGACTTCATGGTCGCCATCTTGGCAGGACTGATGATTTTCCCAGCGGCATTCTCTGTGGGAGTATCGCCGGACAGTGGCGCTTCGCTGATATTCATCACCTTGCCAAATGTCTTCAATGAGGCTTTTGCAGGAATGCCAGTCATCGGATGGATTATCTCTCTGCTCTTCTATGTGCTCCTTTCTTTGGCTGCGCTTACATCGCTGATGTCGCTGCATGAGGTGAACACATCGTTCTTCTATGAGGAGTTGAAGATTAATCGCAAGAAGGGTGCCGTTATCGTGACAGTGGCTTGTGGTGTTATCGGAGCATTCTGCTCGCTCTCTTTGGGTGCTACGGATGCGCTGACGTTCTTGGGAAAGACTTTGTTCGACTGGTTCGACTTCATGACAGGTCAGATGTTCCTTCCTATCGCAGGTTTCTTAACCTGTCTCTTCATGGGATGGTATGTGCCGAAGAAGTTGATTAAGGATGAGTTTACCAACTGGGGAACGCTCAAGGGTGGACTTTTCAGTACTTACTTGTTCCTCATCCGTTTCATCTGTCCAGTTTTGATTTTGTTGGTGTTCCTCAATCAGTTTGGACTTCTTGGATAGGAAGAAAGGGGATGTTTCTCGTAGATATAAGAAAACATATATATAATAAGGTGTAGGCGCCGATGTGCGTCGGCACAATCATATTAGTTAGTATAAATGGAAAATAGAGGAAACTTTGGAACCAAACTGGGTGTTATCCTTGCTACGGCTGGTTCGGCGGTAGGTCTGGGTAATATCTGGCGATTCCCTTATATGGCTGGTCAGAATGGTGGCGCAGCTTTTATCTTGATATACTTGGTGTGTATTATCTTGCTAGGTTTGCCTGGTATGATGGGCGAGTTTATCATCGGGCGTCATTCGGCAGCCAATGCAGCTCGTGCCTATAAGAACTTGGCTGGTGGTAAGTCGTGGGCATTTATGGGGTATATGGGTGTCTTTACCTCCATGATCATCCTCGGCTTTTATGCAGTGGTGGCAGGTTGGTGCTTGCAGTATCTCTATGCTAGTATTATGGGACAGATACATGGTGATGCCAGTTTTGTGAAGGATTACTTTGTTTCCTTTTCTTCCGACCCTATCAAGCCTACTTTTTGGACGATAGCTTTCATTCTGATTACGCATACCGTGGTAGTGCGTGGTGTGCGTAATGGTATAGAGAAGGCTTCTAAGATATTGATGCCTTTGCTTTTTATCTTGTTGCTAGTCATCGTAGGTGCCTCTTGCTCTTTGCCAGGGGCGATGAAAGGTGTGGAGTTCTTGCTGAAGCCAGACTTCTCTAAGGTAGATGAAAATGTTCTTCTTGAGGCTTTGGGACAGGCGTTCTTCTCTCTCAGCTTGGGTACGGCTTGCCTCTGCACATACGCCTCTTATTTTAGTAGGCAGACCAACTTGCTCAAGTCGGCAGGACAAATTGTGGTGATAGACACGATTATCGCCATCTTGGCAGGATTGATGATTTTCCCAGCAGCATTCTCTGTAGGTGTAAATCCCGATAGCGGTCCGTCGCTCATCTTTATTACTTTGCCTAATGTGTTCAATGAGGCTTTTGCAGGAATGCCGGTGGCAGGTTATTTCATCTCTGTGTTGTTCTACGCCTTGCTGGTATTGGCAGCATTGACCTCTACCATCTCTATGCATGAGATTGGTACGGCGTTTTTCTACGAGGAACGCAAGATTAGTCGCAAGAAAGGTGCGTGGATAGAGACGATAGCATGTTGTATCATCGGCATCTTCTGTTCGCTTTCGCAAGGTGCAGTGCCCGAATTGGTCATTATGGGTAAGGACTTCTTGACCTGTTGCGACAATCTTACGGCACAGTTGCTTATGCCATTGGGGTCATTCCTTACCTGTCTCTTCTTGGGTTGGTATGTGCCAAAGAAGGTGGTGAGTGATGAGTTTACCAATTGGGGAACATTGAGGGGCACGCTCTTCCCTGTGTTCTTGTTTATGATACGATTCGTCAGTCCTGCGTGCATTCTCTTGATTTTCTTGCACCAGTTTGGTATATTGTAAATAAAAGAAATAGGCATCATCGAAGGATTGCAGCTCTTAGAATGTAACGTAGGGCTGCAATCTTTCTATTTCTGCGGGTGGAAACTCTTTGAGTAGTTTTAAATCATCGATACTATTCAGAGGACCGAATTTTCTGCGATAGTCACAAATCTCTTTAGCTTGGTAAAAGGTAAGGTAGGGGTGACGTCGCAGTTGAGAGATGGGTAGCTTGTTGATATTCAGTTTTTTGATATACCTGTCGTCTAGTTTCATATACTTGATGACCGACTCTGATATGCCTTCTATTTCAAGAATCTGTTTCACGGAGCAGAATCCGCCCAGCTGCTCTCTATATCTGATAATGCTTTTTGCATAATATTTGCCAATACCTGGTATCTTTTGTAACAGCGTGGTGTCCGCACTATTTATTTCAATATACTGTCCTTCTTTTATTTTTTGTGGATAGTGATAACTTACCGTATCTTTTGGGTGCTGCGATTGAATGGTAGGATTCTCTTTACTGTAACTATATCTTTCTTGTGGATAGAAATTGGCTGCAGGTTGAAAATCTTCACTTATGGTGATATATGGTAAGAACGTTTCAAACTGTTTCTTGCTCAAACCATATACTCTTGCAAAATCATTGGGCGTTCTGAATATTCCACCTTTCTTACGATATTTTATGATGCTCTTTGCTTGCCATGCTTCAAGCCCCAGTCGTCGAAAGTCTTTTTCGCTTGCAGTGTTGGGGTCAAAGGCAAACAGCTCATGCACCATAATGCCGTCTTTATAGTAGGCAGTTTCTTGTTTTGTGATGCTTGGAGCTGTGCTGTCTATATGAGAATTTTGTTTTTCGTCATAGGTAAACTCTTTTTGGTCTACGACAAATACCACCGTAGCACCCATGATAAAAACAAATAATATCGCAAGGAGAGCTTGGCGATCATTGCGATTTAGATAAATGAATTTTTTCCATAAATTCATACGCATGAGGTTTTAAGTTTCCAACTAAATAGGATAGTCGGGATTACTGGACTCGAACCAGCGACCTCATCGTCCCGAACGACGTGCGCTACCAACTGCGCTAAATCCCGATATTCGATGCAAAGATACATTAAATTATAGATAAAACAAAATAATTATGCACTTTTTTATCTTTTTGTGAAAGAATTTAAGAGAAAAATTTGTTCAATTCAAATATTTATATTACCTTTGCACCCGCAAATGAGAAATCAACCATTTGTTAAGCTATGGTGCCATAGCTCAGTTGGTAGAGCAAAGGACTGAAAATCCTTGTGTCCCCGGTTCGATTCCTGGTGGTACCACTTAAAAAGCCGAATCTCTTCAATGAGGTTCGGTTTTTTGTTTCTATTCGTTTTTATTTTTCCTTTTGTCGTTCTTTAGGTGTAACGCCTTGATGCGATGGCATATCAAAACATTTTGGTCAACAACACTTTTCTTTTGGACACAAATTCCCCAAATGTCGTTTTAGAGCCTCTTTTCGTCTGTTTTGTCTTTATGTTTGTCGGATTTCTGTCTCGTAGTTGTTGTTTTATCTGATACTTTTGCAACCGCAACAACGAAACAATAACAACAAAAACAATAATAAATTAACAGGACCTAATAGAATAAACAATGAATGCAATCCTAAAAAACTCTAGGAGAAGTCTTCTCCTCGTGGCATTCTGCCTCATGGCTAGCCTGCAGCTCTTGGCTCAGACTCGCACCATCAAGGGTGAGGTGACGGATGCTCAGAATGGTGAAGCCCTTATCGGCGCCACTGTCATGGTGGAAGGTGAGAAGGGTGGTACGGTTACCGACTTTGATGGTAACTTTGTTCTTCAAGTGCCTTCTTCTGCCAAGAAGGTGAAAATCTCTTATATAGGATATGTGGACAAGGTGGTCGGCATATCTGATAACATGAAGGTGAAGTTGGAGTCTGACAGCCAGACTTTGACGGATGTCGTGGTCATCGGTTATGGTACCGCTCGCAAGAGCGACCTGACTGGTTCGGTGGCAACTGTCAAGGCGAAGGACTTCAACAAGGGCTTGGTTTCATCACCTGAGCAACTTATCAATGGTAAGGTATCGGGTGTGCAAATCATGTCGAATAGTGGTTCTGCTTCCGCAGGTAGTACCATCCGTGTACGTGGCGGTGCTTCGCTCAATGCCAGCAACGACCCTCTTATCGTGCTCGATGGCGTGCCATTGGAGCAGGGTGGTATCTCTGGCAATAGCAGCAACTTCCTCAGTATGATCAACCCTTCCGATATCGAGAGCATGACGGTGCTGAAGGATGCTTCCTCTACCGCCATCTATGGTTCTCGTGCTTCCAACGGTGTCATCATCATCACCACTAAGAAAGGACAGCAGGGCGGATTGAAGGTCAACTTCAATACCACCAACAGCATCCAGACTCGTGCGCAGATGGTGGATATGCTCAGTTACGATGATTTCGTGAATGCCATCAATACATACGGTACAGACAACCAGAAGTCTCTTCTCGGCGATGCGCATACCGACTGGAACGACGAGGTGTACCGTACCGCCTTCGGTACAGACAACAACCTCAGTCTCTCTGGTAGCATCGGAAAGTTCTTGCCATTCCGTGCCTCTGTAGGTTACTACAACCAGAGTGGTCTCGTTCGCAAGGATAATGTGGAGCGTTGGACAGGTAACGTAGTGTTGACTCCTAGCTTCTTCCAAGACCACTTGAAGTTGACCATCAATGCCAAGGGCACGCTCAACAACAACTCATTCAATAACGGTGGTGCAGTTTGGGCAGCAGCTACTTACAACCCAACTATCCCAATTTATTCTGGTAATGATAACTATGGTGGCTACAACGAGGCACTCGATGCCGAGGGCTATCCTGTGAACGCAGGTGTTCGTAACCCACGTGGATTGGTTGACCTCTATAGCTCCAAGAGTAAGGTGAGCCGCTTCATCGGTTCGATGGATGTGGATTATAAGGTTCACTTCTTGCCAGACCTCAAGCTCCATGCCACCCTCGGTGCCGACTATGCCAAGGGCGATGGCACCATCTATGTGCCAGCTTATGCAGCGCAGGCCTATAATAAGGATGAGTCGCTCAGTGGTAGCGACTACAAGTACGGTCCTCAGAAGAATGAGAACCGACTCCTCACGCTCTATGCCAACTATGCCAAGTACTTCGAGGCTATCAAGAGCAATGTGGATGTTACCGCAGGTTACGATTATCAGTACTGGAAGAGCAGTACGCCAGAATATTTTACCAAAAGTGCGGCAGGCACAACCCTGTCAACCGTAAAGGCTTCAGATTATCGTCATGTTCTGTTGTCCTACTACGGTCGTGTCAACTATTCATTCGATGGAAAGTACCTCTTGACGGCTACCGTGCGTCGAGATGCTTCATCTCGTTTCTCCAAGGATAACCGTTGGGGTACTTTCCCATCTGTGGCTTTGGGTTGGACATTGACAGAGGAGCCTTGGCTCAAAGAGCAAAAGGTGCTCTCCAACTTGAAACTCCGTGCCAGCTATGGTGTTACTGGTCAGCAGGATGGCATCGGCAACTATAACTATCTGCCTGTCTATACCTCCAGTGTAACAGGTGCCGAGGCTCTCATCAATGGGCAGTACATCTACACTTATCGTCCAGAGGCATACGTGGAGAACCTGAAGTGGGAGACAACGACTTCTTGGAACTTCGGTCTCGACTTCGGATTCCTCGGTGGTCGCATCGGTGGTGCCATCGACTTCTATACTCGTAAGACCAAGGACCTGTTGGCTTCCGTTCCGACAGCGGCAGGTACCAACTTCTCGAAGACCATCTTGACCAACGTAGGTAATGTGGACAGCAAGGGTATCGAGGTTTCGCTCAACGCTACCCCTATCCAAACCAAGGACTGGCAATGGGATTTGAGCTACAACTTCACTTGGCAGAACATGAAGGTGAAGAACCTCTCGCTCGTCAAGGGCGGCAGCCAGACCAACGTGAAGGTAGGTCCATCCATCGACGCTTACCAGTTCCAGGTACTCTCCGAAGGCTATGAGCCATACATGTTCTATGTTTATCACCAGCTCTACGACCCAGAGACAGGCAAGCCTATCGAGGGTGCCTATGCCGACCTCAATGGCGATGGCGAAATCAACGAGGCAGACCTCTATCGCTATCACTCCCCAGCCCCTAAGTACATTATGGGCTTGAGCACCAGCTTGCGTTACAAGCAACTCACCCTCGGTATGAGTTTCCGTGCCAACATCGACAACTATGTATACAATGGCATGGGCATGAGCACGGGTGCATGGGAAACCGTGAGCTACAACAACTCTCAGCTCAACAACCTCAACACCAGCTTCCTCAAGACAGGATTCAAGACTCGCCAGTATCTCTCAGATTACTATGTAGAGAATGCTTCCTTCTTGAAACTCGACAACTTGAGTCTGAGCTACAATGTGGGTAAGATAAGCAAGTGGGCTTCGCTCACCGTATCTGCGATGGTACAGAACGTATTCACCATCACTGGTTACTCTGGCACAGACCCAGAGGTGCCAAACGGAATGGACAACTCGTTCTATCCACGTCCTCGCACTTACTCATTGAGTCTGGGATTCCAGTTTTAAGTGAAGAGTGAAGCACGAAGAGTGAAGAATTCAAATGCTTTTCTTTAGGAAAGGTAATGTATGGTTCATCTTAAAAAAGAATAACGAAATGAAACTTAAGAATATATTATATAGCGTGATGATGGGAACGGCGGTGATGGCAAGTGCCACCAGTTGCGTTTCCGATCTCGACCAATATCCTCAGACGGAGACAACCTCCAAGGATGTTTATACCTCGCTTGCCAACTATGAGGCAGTGCTGGGTAAGATTTATGCAGCTATGGTTACTAGCGGCCAGGGCAAGGGCGGCGATAACAAGGATATGTCGTCTGTATTGAACAATGGAAGTGGCTTCGACTACATGCGTATGTTTATCAATATGCAGGAGTGTGGCACCGACGAGATGGCTAGCACTTGGCTCACAGGTGAGCAGACCACAGGTTTGACTTATCTCTCTTGGGATGCCAACGATGCCTGGGTGTCTGATATGTACTATCGCATCTACTACAACATCGCCCTCTGCAACGAGTTCCTTCGTAATGCCAACGATGCTAGCTTCTCTGGCGAGGACGAGGTGAAGATGAAGGAGTACAAGGCGGAGGTTCGCTTTATGCGTGCCTTGTTCTATTATCATGCGCTCGATTTCTTCCGCAATGTTCCGATGGTAACGGAGAACGACCCTGTGGGCAGTTTCATCCCTCCACGTTCTACCCCTCAGGAAACATTCGATTACATCGAGAGCGAACTGAAGGATTGCGTGGGCGACTTGCTTCCTGCCTCTACCTGTCCTTACGGTCAGGCTTCGCAGGGTGCAGCCTATACCTTGCTTGCCAAACTCTATCTGAACAGCGAGGTGTATACAGGCGTAGCAAAGTATGCCGAGTGTAAGGAGGCTTGCGAGCAGGTGATGAATATGGGCTATTCGCTGGAGAGCGACTACAGCAAGCTCTTCAATGCCGACAACGACAAGCGTACCAATGAGATTATCTTCGCTCTGCCTGTCTCGGCTACTCATACTGTGAGTTGGGGTGCTTCCACTTATATGGTTTGTGGACAGCTCAGTATGTCGAACGCTAATCAGACCCCTGGCGACTTCGGCGTGACCAATGGCTGGAGCGAGTTCCGCTTGCGTCCTGAGTTCGTGGATAAGTTTACGCAGGATGACATCGACCGTAAGGAGGGTGGTGACAAGCGTTGCAAGTTCTTCACGACAGACCAGAGCAAGGATATTACTAGCATGACCGATGAGAAGGCTGGTTATCTATCTGAGAAGTGGAGCAACCTGAAGGATGATGGCACAGCTTCTTCCAATACAGGTAATGACGGTGTGGACACCGACTTTCCTCTCTTCCGCTTGGCAGATGTCTATCTGATGTACGCCGAGTGTGTGGCTCGCCTGAAGACCGATTGGGATCCATGGAATGGCGGTTCTGATGCCAGCGACCCTAATGTTGTCGCTTCTCGTAAGCAAGGTGCCATCTATTGGATAAACCTCTTGCGTGAGCGTGCAGGTGCTTCGGATGTATGGGGCAGCAATTTCGCTTCGGATGATGACTTCCTCCAGTTCATTCTCGATGAGCGTGCTCGTGAGCTCTATCATGAGGGCTATCGTCGTACCGACTTGATTCGTTTCGGCGAGTTCACTACCAATAAGTACATCTGGCAGTGGAAGGGAGGAACGCACGACGGGCAGGCTGTGGATAGCAAGTACAACATCTATCCTATCCCTAACACCGAGCTTACCGCTAATCCAAATCTTCATAATGATAACTATTAAGTGAAGAGTGAAGAACGAAGAGTGAAGAATTCAATAGTTCTATCTCGTTACAAATAAAAACAATAACAATGAAAAAGATATTTAGAAACCTAATGATGCTTCTCTGCGCACTCACCGCCCTGGTGAGTTGCGACGAGAGTGGCGACAAGATATACTTGGATGGCTTCAAGGCATCCGAACTGATGGCTTCGTCATCCGACGTGGCTCTGTCTGTCGAGAACAGCAAGGCGCAAGTACTCTCGCTTGCTTGGCAGAACCCTACGCTTCTCTCTAGCGACGAGACCAAGCCAGCAGGTAATGGTATTTTGCTCACTTATCTCCAGGCATCAGCCACCCAAGACTTTGCCACAGTAAAGGAGTATACAGTGACCAATGTCTCCAAGAGTTTCACTGGCGATGACCTCAATGCTGCTGCCAAGGATCTTGGCTTGACTCCAGACCAAAGTGCTCCTATGTACTTCCGCATCAAGAGCCAGATGGGAGCTAACCTCGATGCAGCTTATAGCAATGTCTGCCAAGTGAATGTTACACCTTATTCTATAGATATGAGTTACATCAACATCTGGGACAAGGACAAGGCGAAGATATTGACTTATCTCTACTCTCCGAATTCAGACGGCATCTACACTGGCTACATGAATGCCTCTAGCTGGCTCAACTTCTGGGGCATTGAGAATGACGGTACCACTTGGGGTAACTCGGCTACTGATGGTACTTTCGCCATCGACAATGCTACGGGTGCATGGAACTTCTGGTTCCCAGGACAGGCAGGTATTTATTATACAGTTCTTGATACAAAGGCTAAGGAGTTTAAGCCAACTCTCCTCAAGTCGATGCAGTTGAATGGTGAGGAAATGAACTATGATGCTCCTAACTATGCTTGGACTAAGGTTATCACCACTACGGCAGATAATACGCCTATTACTATTGCCGCCACAGGTGCAGAGTATAACAAGTCTACAGGTACGGATGATGCGGCTGCTATAGCTAAGACATTGAACTATACGCTCAATGCCGATGGCACGATGACCGATGCCTCTGCCGCAGGTAGCGTGAATATCCCTACGGCTGGTACTTATACCATCACCGTGAAGGTGGGTGAGAACAGTCAGTTGACTTATACCATCGAGAGTGGCGACCAGAGCACTCCAGAACCAGAAGCTAACAATACGCTATGTATGTTTGATGAGAATGGCAACACATTGAAGGCTGTTATGACTAAGGTGAGCGAAGGCATTTATACCTGTAAGTACAAACCTAGTGCTTGGGAAAACTTCAAGTTCATCTATGTGGGCGATGGCAAGGACGACAAGCAAACATGGTATGGCTCTGATCCTTCCGACCTCTTCACGCTCTCTTCTGCCGATGGATGCTGGAACATCTGGTTCAAGGATGATGTTACAGGTGATGAAGTGACAGTCACCGCCGACCTCAACACCATGACTTGGAAGTACGAATAAAGCTTCAATAGGCTC
This sequence comes from Bacteroidaceae bacterium, assembly GCA_963660215.1. Classification (GTDB taxonomy): domain Bacteria; phylum Bacteroidota; class Bacteroidia; order Bacteroidales; family Bacteroidaceae; genus Prevotella. Next base: position 31,598 of record CAVKXW010000019.1, read on the forward strand.
ACTCTTATATATATAATAAGGTGTAACTTCTCGAAAGTTATTTTGTGCAAACCTTTGCACAGTAAAATATAAAAGAGTGGGCCTCTTTATGACAACAGAAACAATAATAATGCTATCTTTGCAAGGACATTGTAAAGCAATAGCTATAAAACCGAACAAAATAACGATGAAAAGTTTTTTAGGAAAAGCTGTGTTGCTGGCTTCTGCACTCTTGTTCTCTATCACAGGGACGAGCTGCAGCAATGATGATAACGTAACTCCAGAAAAGGAGAAGACATACGATATGAGTGGTTTTGCCAAGGGTGCCGACGTGTCTTGGATAACCGAGATGGAAGCCAATGGCAAGAAGTTTTACAATGCCAACGGCAAGGCGACGGAATGTATGGCCTTGATGCGTGAACTCGGCATGAACTCCATCCGCCTGCGTGTATGGGTAAACCCAGAGGACGGATGGAATGGCAAGGATGATGTCATCGCCAAGGCTTGGCGAGCACAGCAGCTCGGCATGCGACTGATGATAGATTTCCATTACAGCGACACTTGGGCTGACCCTGGCAAGCAGGGCGTACCAGCCGCTTGGAAGGACTATACTTTCGAGCAGATGAAGCAAGCCATCGCCGACCATACCAAGGACGTGCTCTCAGCCTTGAAGGCAAAGAACATCGACGTAGAGTGGGTGCAGGTGGGCAACGAGACCACCGACGGTATGCTCTGGAATGATGCCGATGGCGAGGATGCGCTGAAGGTAACGGGTCGTGCTTCGAAGAACATGGCTAACTTTGCCGCCTATGTCAACGCTGGCTATGATGCTGTGAAGGAAGTGTACCCAGAGGCAAAAGTTATCGTGCATCTCGACAAGGGAAACAATCTCGGACGGTACACTTGGTTGTTTGATGGCTTGAAGCAGAACGGCGGCAAGTGGGATGTCATCGGTATGTCGCTCTACCCAGACTGGATTACAGACCAGACTTGGGAGCAGGTTACCGACGACTGTCTCAACAACATCCAGACCCTCTCGCAGAAGTATGGTTGCGATGTCATCGTCTCTGAGATTGGTATGGTATGGAACTCTGAGAATGCCGCTCCATTCCTCAAGAAAGCCATCGAGGGCTGCAAGGCTATTTCTACCTGCGAGGGCGTATTCTATTGGGAACCAGAGTGCAATAGTAGTTGGAACGGCTACGACAAGGGTGCTTTCGACAACGATGGCAAGCCTACCGCTGCGCTCGATGCCTTCAAGTAAAGTTGGTTTAGGTCGCCCTGTAAGGGCAAAAGCATAACGAAAAGAAGATATATGATTCATACAAAACGTTTTTGGACAACTGCGACCTTTGCCCTGGCACTCTCTGCGATGTGCCAGGCGCAGAGTAGCAAGGTAATCAACTTGCCATCGTGGGACTTCTCTCGCGATGGCAAGTCGTGGTCTCAGGTACAGGTGCCTCACGACTGGGCTATCTCTGGACCATTCGACAAGAAGTGGGACCTCCAGATGGTTGCCATCGAGCAGAATGGCGAGAAGGAGAAGACCGAGAAGTCGGGACGCTCAGGCTCTCTGCCATGGATAGGTGAGGGCATGTATAAGATGAACTGGACGGCTCCGAAAGGCTACAAGCGTGCCGTCTTGGTTTTCGATGGAGCAATGAGCGAGCCTGTTGTCACGGTGAATGGCAAGGAGGCTGGCAGATGGGCCTATGGCTACAATGCCTTCCGCATCGACATCACCCCATACATCCAGTTTGGCAAGAGCAATCTTATCGAGGTGCATCTCAACAATGTAGAGGAGAGCAGCCGCTGGTATCCGGGCGGTGGACTCTATCGCCCAGTAAAGGTGGAGCTGTATGGCAATGAGAACTTCTCTACCTGGGATACCTTTGTCAGAACGCTTTCCGCAACCAAGGCTGAGGCTGAGCTAGAAGTGAATGCGCTTTTGGAGGGCAAACTTGGCAAGGGTGGCAAGACCGTCGTTGCCATCGCCGATAAGGACGGCAAGACCGTAGCCCAGCAAACCATCAATGGCGCATCCCCAGAGGTAAAGACTACTCTCAAGGTGCAGAACCCTCAGCTCTGGACTCCAGAGACACCTTATTTATATCATATAACCCTCACTCGCTATGAGGGCAAGAAGGTGGCTGATGTGCAGACTGTGAAGACAGGCATCCGTACCATCGCCGTGAGCAAGGACTATGGATTCCAACTCAATGGCGTTA
>CAVKXW010000020.1:0-15441 GCA_963660215.1 Bacteroidaceae bacterium
AAAATTCCGCTAAAATCTACAGAATTGCTTAAAATGAGCTATTTATGAGAGTTTCAGCTCAATAGAGGTAATGATTTGGCAACAGTTCTAATTTCTGCAATCTGCATACATTTGCTGTCAAACAACTCTTTTCGGGTTGCAAAAATACAACAATAATACGAAACTGCAAGGGCTTTTTGCAACTTTTTACGGTTAAATTTCTGTAATTATATAATGTGGCATAATCGTAATCACAGAAAAAGATGTATTTTTGTAGGCAAGAATCATATAAAAACAAGACCCGATAGCTTGACGAATCAGAGGCTACCGGGAATCAACGCTACAAAGATAGTGCTTTTTCTTGTTACAACCAAGTAAATGAACGAATTTTTATGGAATATTTAGAATTTGAGCGAATCTTGTCTGTTAAGAGAATGCAGAGATATAAGGAAGCAGCGAATGGTGACACTCGCAAGGCTATGGCTTTGTATCGCTACAACTTACGTTTGTCGCAGGAGATGTTTACAATAGTTAGCTGCTTTGAAGTGGCATTGCGTAATGCGATTGATAGTCTTTTAGTGCCGACTTTGGGAGGAAATTGGCTGAAAGATTCAGTTCAAGACAATGGCATATTCTCCAATGGACGCATGAATGAGACAAGAAAAATTATAGAAAAGGCATACAACCGATTGAATAGACAAGGCATATACTCTCATTCCAAACTAATTGCAGAGATGGAATTCGGTGTATGGAAATATATGTATTCCTCATTACAATATCGTGCGACAGGACAATGTCTGCTAAGGGCATTCCCAAATAAACCCCGTTCATCAGCTGCGATTCAATACAACAACACCTACATATTCAATGAACTTGACAAGGTGAACAGTTTGAGAAACAGAATTGCACATCATGAACCTATCTGTTTCAGACTTCATGCATCGGAAATTGACACAAGTTACATTGTCAATGAATACCAGAAGATTCAAACTTTATTCTCTTGGATGGGAATAGATTCTCGCTCAATGTTGTATGGACTCGACCATGTGCAGAGTGTCTGTTCAAAAATCAATGCATTAAAATAATGTGCATTTACATTCTTTAACCAAACTTCGTGCAGTCATCAAGCCATTGGTGTATCTATATCAAAATAGATAGTACGAAACAATTCGCTCATGGCTTCAAATATAACAACGTTAGTAGAAAAAGCAAAACAAGGTGACGCTGATGCTTTCAGCACTTTATACCAGATGTATTATCCTAAGATGAAAGGAATATGCATCAATATTCTTGAAGAGGACAAGGCTGTCGTTGACGACCTTGTCCAAGATGCTTTTATACTTGCGTTTGTTTCTTTGAAAGATTTGAAGAACACTCATAGATTCAGCCAATGGCTTACAAGTATTACTACCAATCTTGTTTTGAAATACCAAGAGAAAGGTAAGAGATACAATTTTGTTTCATTATCTGACATAGAGGAAGAATTTGGTACAGCGTTGAATAATGATAGCATTCCTAATCAATCAATTCAGTATGAGGAAATCATGTCCGCAATAGATAGCTTGCCAGAAGGATACAAGAAGATTTTCAACCTGTCCGTCTTGGATGGCTTGTCGCATCAAGAAATTGGAGCTTTGCTTGATATTGCCCCACATAGTTCTTCTTCACAATTGGCAAGGGCAAAGGCAATGTTACGAAATACATTGTCTCCAAGAGCAATGCTTCTTATTGCGTTGGCATTGATTGTCATTCCTGTATATAGATATTTCACTACGAAGAAGAAACTTGTTTCTGAGAATGATGTGAATATAGTACGAACTCGAAAGTCAAATAGAAGTATTATACCTACACGTAAGAATACTAATGTTTCAGTAAGTAGTGCACAAAATGCTATTTTGTGTTCAAGTTATCGAAGTGCCCAACAGAGAAAGAACATTGCAATAACAGGTGATGATTCTATCAAGACAAATCAGAACATAATTGTCGAAATCAAAGATTCTTTGCAAGAGAACCAACAAGTTTTGGCAGACAACAAGCAAGACAGTATCACCATAAAAGATTCTGTATATATCCCTATTCCAAACGAAGATACTTGGATTGCAAATGACACAAGAATACACAAGAAAAATAAATGGCAGTTGCTTGCAGCAGGTTCATTGGGTACTACTCTTGCACAAAGTGTTTATAAGATTATAACAAGTAGCAATAATTACGCAGGAAGTGAGCAACCTTCTGGACCAGACCAACCAACAACACCAGACAAACCTTCCGAGAAAAGTTTCACTACATGGGAAGAGTACGCAGATTTTTTACATCGTCTAACTCCAACAGACCAGACTGTGGAAAATATTGCCATGACAGAGATTGCTGACAATAATAGAGGTAAAATCGAAGAGAAAGAACATCATGACAAGCCTATCACTTTAGGTTTGGCAGTGAACAAGAATATAGGAGAGCATTGGAGTTTGGAAACAGGACTGCAATATTCTTTCTTGAAATCATACTTTACTCTTGGTACAGGGGATTATCGTGTTGACAAGGTACAAAAATTGCACTACATTGGTATTCCTGTCAAACTTTCGTACCAATTCCTGACATACAAGAAATTGTCTGCTTATGGTTCGGCAGGAGCAAGCATTCAGATACCATTATATGGTAAGACGAATGCCTATTATGTTGTAGATGGTGCATCTGCTTATACAACAGATGGGAAGATAACGCCTCCTGTGCAATGGACAGTAAATACAAGCATAGGCATACAATATCAATTTGTACCAAAACTGACTTTGTTTGTCGAGCCAACACTGAATTGGTATATTCCAACAGGGGGCAGTATCAAAAATGCTTGGACAGAACGTCCATTTACCTTGGCTGTTCCTTTCGGCATTAGATTCACTTGGTAAAAAAGTCTCAATTTGCGTGCAGTCTTTATGGACGACCTGTATCTATATCTACAGAAAGGTCAAAAATAAAAAACATGCAAAAAAGACATACAGATAGGAAGATATATTTCCGTGACTTGGAGATAACATCTAAGGAGTTTTACATCGGCTACTTGTCAGCTTTCATAAAGCTGACACCTAAAAGTCGAATTTTGGAGGTCGGCTGTGGAGAAGGAGGAAACTTAGTTCCCTTTGCCGAGTTAGGATGTAAGGTGACAGGTATAGATATTGCCGAATGCAGAATTAAGGATGCCAAGGCGTATTTTTCAGAAATCAGCAATCATGCAACATTTGCATGTTGTGATTTCACGAAGTACCCAGTGCCATGTAATGAAGAAGAAAAATATGATGTGATACTATTACATGATGTGATAGAGCACGTCCCAATAAAAGAGCCATTTCTTACGCACCTCAAAAAGTTTTTGAAACCAACAGGTGTGTTGTTTGTTGGATTTCCTGCGTGGCAAATGCCTTTTGGAGGACATCAGCAGATTTGCAGGAGCAAACTTTGCTCTCATCTGCCATTCATTCACTTGTTGCCAAACTCCTTATACCAGCTGTTACTAAAAACGTGTAACGAAGAAACAGGAACAATCAATGAACTGATAAGCATCAAAGAATGCCGAACAAGCATTGAGTTATTCGAAAGTCTTATACACAAATGTGGGTTCGTTGTAGCTGACCAAAAACTTTGGTTCATCAACCCTCATTACAAACAGAAGTTCCACCTTACCCCAAGGCTCTTGCCACATTGGGTATGGAGAGTGAAGTATATCAGAAATTTCTTTACCACTTCATGTTGGTATGTATTAGGCTTAGGCAATAAATAGAAGTTATGCTCGTTAGACAAATATAAAATTATGGAACAAAGAAGAATGTATACTTAACTCTATTAGGAGCATTTTTTACCATGCTCCCTTGTAAGTCACAAACTTTGTCTGATGGCAAGGTTTGGAACTTTGTGCAAAGAATGTATGAACATGATGACATCGAAAGAGCATACACGGTTACAGTTAGCGGAGATACGATAGCCAATAGGTTGCTGTGCAAAAAACTTGTAAAGGTTTACCAAGACACTCCCAATATACAAACAGCCTATGCAGTATTTGAAAAGGATTCTAAAGTATATGGCGTATATGGCGAGCAAACCAAATTGCTTCTGAATTTCAGTCTGGCTGTTGGAGATAAAGCCGGTGAAGTTGGTACTGTCATTTCTGTTGACTACATAGATATAGACAATGTGCAACATAAGCGAATTACAGTTGACTATGGCACTTACAATTACCAAAGTTATCTCGTAGATGGTATCGGATTGAGTAGCACAAAATATACCTCCAATGAACTAAACTCTTACTATGAAGTTTTAGCTTCAGTATATGAGAATGGAAAATGTATCTTTAAGGATAGTGATTTCACGAAACAAACAACAGGGATAGAGCGTACTCCACAAATAGAAGAAAAAGGTAACTCTACGTTGTATGACCTTTCTGGAAGGCAAGTTCTTGTACCTCAAAAAGGACATATTTATATAAAAGGGAACAAAAAAGTTATGCAGTAAAAGTATATTAATAGAAAATCCATGAGGGTGCTAAGCATACCCTCATGGATTTTTATAATCTTATACCTTTACGTTGTGGGGATAGATGTAATCTTAGGTTATTCCATTGTTCTTTGAACCATTCAACAATAGGCTGTCTATTGATATACAAAAACAATTGGTTCGGCTTTGTGGAATCTGAGAACACCTTGATTTCCGCATTCTCCACATTGAACTTTCTTCTGTGTTCCTCAGAATAGAGCGAGCCACTAAAGTTGAGTGCCTTTCCTGTAAGAAGCACTCCAATTTGCTCGATAGTGAAACCTATCTTTTGGCACAAGCTTTCCATTTGCAAACGTGCGTCCAACATCGGAAACCAACGCTTGGCTTTGCGGATAATGTCGTTGAGCAAAGAAACCTCTGCTGTGTGCTTGCTTTTCAAATCTACGACCTCTGCTTGGTGTTTCTGCTGCATATCACCGAGTTGCTGGCTGTGACTGTCCTCCATTCGCAGCATTTTCTCATGGAGTTCGTCAATGTATTGCTCTCGGTCGGTCACAAGCTCGCACAACTTTCGGTTGTGTTGTTCCACCTTCTTTAATTTTCCACTGCCCAAAAGAGAACCAATTTTTGAGACAAGAGCGGTCTTGGCTTCCGTCTTTGCAGCCTGTAGCTTTTCCGTGTTGATTTCACTCTTGGTTTGTTGTAGAAGTCGCTGAGCTTCCTCCACATCAGATTGTAGCAGCTTCATGCAGTTTTGAAGTCTCTCCGTCTCTCGCTTGATGTTGCGGTAATACTGTGCCGTGGTGGTATGCCTCGCATCCGATCCACGGACACCTCGCTTCAAGCCATACTTGCTCATGGTCTCAGCATAGCTGTCGTGATAGCCAATCATCTTGTCTCGGTTGAGCACATCATCGGCACACAACCTCACGACATTGGCTTTCTTGCGGTATGTCCGCTTGCCCTCTTCCGTTGTCTTGTTCCTCGCCTTTCTCCGTTCGCCTGTCACTATCGGAACGATGGATGCATGGAGATGCGGCGTGTGCTCGTCCATGTGTAGAACCACCGACACGACATTCTCCTTGCCGAACGTGTCCTGCAACCACTTCAAGCTGTCGTTGCACCAATCATCAAGTTGCCCATTGGCTGCGATGTTCATCATGTCCTCGTGCGTTCCTGACAGCACGGTTCGTATCACCCTCACTTGGTCGTTGGTTATCTTGCGCTTGATGCCTGCCGTCTTGATGCGGTGGGCGATGGCTTCGTCACGACCATACACACCGCTCGGCATCTTGACAAGTTCACGGTTGAGGTGAGTTCTCGCAGGGTCGGCATTGTCGGGTATCACCTTGCGCTCGATGTGGTCTGATTCCCTTGCGTCTGAGCTGCCCTTTGCCTTCTTGAAATCCAAACTGAAATGTCCCATAATAAACTTGTTTTTGAGTTGTACAAATCCGCTTGCCGCATTGCGCCCTGCGCATGGCTCACGGGGTTTCAAAAGGGGATGCCCCTTTGCTCAATGGGTGTTTTTAGCGGTGGTGTGCCACTGCGTCAAGAAAACGCCCTATTAAGCTATGGCTTTTCCGTTCAGAATAGCCATTGGAGCAGGAACCACCTTACATGCCCAAGGCTGCGCCTCTCTTTCGAGGTGGAACAGTCCGCTTAACAGGCTGTACTTGGTGTACTGACTGTTTGGATTTCACTCCACACAGATAGTCGTTCAAGTCGTTGTACTCGCTGTACAAGTGGGATGCGTCCCTCACACGGTAACCGAGCGCTGTCTCGATGGCAAGCGTTGCCTTCCGCCCTGCATCATCGTTGTCGAGCAGACAACTGATGCGCTCGTAGCCGTGGAGTGCGTCAATTGCCTTGTCCACGTTGCCTGTGGAGTTGAGTATCACATAGTCCTGTGCGTCCAATGACGGACAAGCAGGAAACTTCTCCATGCGCAACGAGAGAAAGGAAAGATAGTCCATCATGCCCTCGAAAACATAGCAAGCGTATCTTGGCTCGCTTTGCTGTCGGATATGGGTGATGTCCTTGGGGGACATGCATCCCTTGAAGAATCGGTTGCGCACCTCATAGCCATCCGACTTGTTCTTGAAGCCGATGGCGAAGTAGTTCTTGCCACCATGCGAGAAGTGGAGTTCCACGCATTCCTTTTGGGCGATGTGCAGGTTAATCTTACGCTCGCTCAGATAGCGCAGGAGTGCAGGATGGTTAAGTTTTCTAACTTCCAATCGCTTAAAGCTCGGCTCAGAGGCTTGCTGAGTGAAAGAAAAGTCGGTCGGGCGAACATGGGGAGTTTGCTTCTCTATCTTGTCCAAAAGATAAGGCAAGTTGTCGGATGCGTAGAGATAGGATGCAAGGGTAATGATGTTGCCGCCCTTGCCCATTCCGAAATCGAACCAACTGTTCATCGTGGTGTTCACCTTGAAAGATGCCTCGCTCTCATTTCTGAGCGGTGACTTGTACCAAAGGTTTGCGCCCTGCTGTTTGACAGGGCGGTATCCCAAACTTTGCAGGTAGTCTGCAATCTTGATTTGCTTTGCTTCTTGAATGTTCATGTCTTACTATGGATTAAGTGGTGTATGTATTTCTGTTGATTAGTTGAAAAGAGAGGATAACAGTATGAGAACCAACAGATTATAGCTACAACAAACTCTCAACAAATACCTCGTCACAACATTTCACTGGGCAAAAGAGAAAGACAGGTATGAGCTGTCATGTTTTCTCTTTTCAACCGTACTTTTCTTTTGTTGAGTGATATGTTGAGGAGATGTCGAGCTATAAATGCTTGATATTCAATATTTCTTTCATCATATTCAACAATTCATCATATTATTTGCTGTTCAGTCTGTCCCTCGTTACTGTGTAGAACCTGCCCACACGTTTGATGGCTGAATATTGGCAGCCATTGTTGTAGTTATACTCATATGTGGTGTAGGTGAGGGCGTTCGGGGCAGGTTGCAGCTTCCAACAATCCTGCACTATCTTTCGCACAAGGTGCTTCTCCGCTTTCACATGGTTGCACTGCAACAAGGTGATTGCGTCATTGAGGCAGAACTGCAAGCTGTCGGTCTGAGTGTTCTCCATTATTTCAAGGAACAGCTCCGACATTTCCACCTCAAGCCTGTTGCGGTTGCAGCGTATGATTCTCCTCAGAGCATCGGTCGCTATCTGTTCGGGAGCGAACCACATTCGGCTCTTGTGCTCGATAGACAGCATTCTGCCTTGCAGATGGAACAGAAAAGCAGGTATCTCTGCCTTTAGTTTCTCCAAGAAATTGGTATCATCCGCTTGCAGCGATGAAATCTTCCTCACCCAATATCGGGTCTCGCCCTCGTCAATGATGACAGGCAAGGATTCGTTGTTGGAACACAGCACGAACTTGGCAAAGAAGGAAATCTCATTTCTGTCCTTGCCCTTGGCTTCCACCTTATACGAGAGTGTGGTGCTGAGGTTCTTCAACCGCTCGGAATCCTCCCTGCGGCTGAGCAGCACCTCGTCCACGACAATGAGCAGCTTGCCAGCCCAATCGGAGTTGAACTGACTGCGGAAGTCCTCATTGGTGTTGAATGTCACGTTGTCTTGGAACAATGCCTTCAGAAAGTTCAAAAACGTAGTCTTGCCTGTGTTTCTCTCCTCTGATACAAGCAACAGAATGGGCAGTTTCTGCACAGGTCTGAGATAGAGCAGTTGCAAATAGTCCATGCCAAGCTCATATTGCTCACCGAAGATGTGACTTACCAACTTCTTGATGTTCGGAAAGTCCCCTTGCATAGGCTTATGTCCTATCGGCTCATAGAGGTTGAGGAAACCGTCTATCACCGTGCGGTGGTTCACATGTTCGGGGACGGTACAGAAGCCGTCATACTTGTGAACGTACTTGATGAACTCCTTGCCGTAGTCCTGACGCAAGGTCTCCATGTTCCAAGGGATGCGCTTTCTTACCTTTCCTCCTGTAATGGTAGGTTGGTCAACCACCTTGTACAAGGTCGTGCCAACACGGATGAACACCTCGTTTGTCGGAGGTGCTGCCAGTGGCTGTTTTCTTTCCGCAACCACAAGCTGATTGTTGTCGTTTGTCTTGCTCATAATCTAACCTTTGTGAGTTGATAAAATTAAAGTTGCAAAGGTAAGGGCGGAAAATCAAAACGCAAAACACAAACTTGCGCAGAATGGAGAAGTTCACACCGACAATGTTAAAAGATTGGAAATCAAGGTATTTAATCTCGCCTTTCGGCGATAAATCAAAATAAAAAATCCCGAAGAAAGGCTTCCTTGTAAACCTTTCCTCGGGATGAACAAAAAGTAATTTACATTACCCTATTACTTGTCTGGTTCTAATTCTTCTACTGCATAAATGCCATGTAACTCAACTTTCTTAATGTTAGGGTATGTCGTTTTATAATAACCTGTCACATCTTTGACTATACTTTCTTGGTCATAGTAAAATGTAGCCAAAACAACTTCCGTATAATTACCAATAGGTAATAAATGCCAAACTTCGGAGTTATCAGTATTTGGTTGAATCTTAAGAATTCCATCCATGCGGACATTTCCTTTATCATCTGTAATGGTAAGTCTCTTGGTTGCATAAGGGCCGGAAGGAATATAATCACGAGTACGTATTGTATAATATTTATTGTATGAGTCTTTCTCTATGGCATCAGCTGCAATAGTTGCAGAATCCTCAGAAGAAACACCTTCAACAAAACATTTTCTATCTACCACATACATTGTTCTACTAAGTTTCCAAAGGACCGTCCAATCTTTTACTTCAACCTTTAAAACAGCGGTATTTCCATCGGAATCGGTTATGGTGATAGTGGTATTTCCTACAGAAACACCACTTACATAAATTTCTTTCTCTGCTTCATTTGTAGAGCACGAGACTTTGGCTATACTTTCATCGGAAGATGTTGCAGATATTTTGCCTTTAGCTCCATTTACATTTACCTTGCTGCTACTTTCCGTATAGGTAGTAAGAGAGGTAATCGCAATCTTTTTACCAGTATTTATGTCACCAATGATTTCGTCTTGTGTGAGTTGAATACCAGAATCATCATCGCAGCTTGCCAAAGATAGCAAAGCGATTAATGCTATAAAAATCATTTTAATTTTCATACACTTCTTTAATATTAAAGGGTTACACTTACATCTAATAAACGCAGACCGTATCAAAAACTTGCATGAGATTTCATATTTTCCTTCATATTCATTATAGAATTTTGTGCATCAACAAATCTATACGACAGTAAATCAGTACGACAGCAAGTCAATACGACAGTGAATAACCAATGCCTCAAAGATGCAACTATTCTTAGCTAAAGGAATTAGTTTCTTCATAGAGTTGCAGGATAATGGCTGTTTTCTCTTTTGCTCCGTATAGCCTCTTGAAGATGGCATCACGAAGTTGTGTAGCCCCATTAGAGGTTAGGCGGAAGCAAATGGCAACAACCATAGGGAATCCATACAGTGTTTGCCAAATGCATTTGGAGGTTTCCTGTCTTTGTTGGACTTCCAACATAGACAACATACCTTCTTTATATATGGCTCGTATCACTGCGTTGAGTTTCGGGGCGGAAACATGAAGCATATCCACCAACTCTCCCTCACTCATCCACAAGTTCTCCAAGTTGGACGGAATGGAAAGTATCCCATTCCCGTCCACGGTGATTACAGTCCTTTTCATGCCATTCCTCCCATAACAGGCAAATGCCTCTTGATTCGACTTTCAAAGACAGATATATCATGGTCAAGTTTGGTACTTGTCACCTTGGCATATATCTGTGTCGTGGTGATGTTCGTGTGACCGAGAATCTTGCTTACGCTCTCTATCGGCATACCATACTCCAAGGCTAAAACTGCCCAACTATGACGAGAAACGTGAAACGAGACACGTTTCTTGATGCCACACATTGCAGCTACTTTCTTGATGCGCTTGTTAATGCTGTCAAGATTGCCGATATTGAACAAATGGTTTCCTTTTCTGAAAGACTTGTATCGCTCAACAATCTGCATAGGAATATCCATCAGCTTGATTTGAAACGGCACGCCTGTCTTCTGACGTTTGGACACAATCCAAGGAGAACCATTTACCATGCTGATGTTGTCCTCAGCCAGATTCTTGATGTCGATGAAAGATATACCAGTCCAACAGCCAAAGATGAAGAGGTCTCTTGCAAATGCCATATTTGGGTCTTCCAACTTTATTTCAGTCATGGCGGTAAGCTCGTCCAAGGTCAAGAACTCACGTTCCTTGTGGTCTGGGTCAACGTGGTACATGGCAAAAGGGTTTCTCGGTATCTTGCCGTTGTAGTGAGCTGCCGTTACGATATGCTTCAGCGGTATGGAGTAAATCCAAATGGAGGACTGCGCAAGTCCGACAACATTCTTCAAGTATAGGCAATAGTCACGGATGAACTCCTCTGTAAGCTCATTCATGGACATATCGCTGCGCTTGTACTGATACTTGATGAACTCGGCAACGTATTTTCTCACCACAAGATACTTGTTGTAAGTGTTCTTAGCTCTGTCCTTGCCTACACGTTTGGCAAACGCAGCATTCTCCTTGTCAAAGGCTCTGAGCAATGTCTCGTACTCCGTTCCTATGCCTTGGTAGGCGTTTCTCACCATTTCTGCGGTAACGAACGCCTCACGGTCGGAAAGTCGTTGGTAATGCTTGGCGATTTGAGCCTTGATGTTGTCAAGCGCAAAGTTCACCTCCTTGGCTTCCTTGCTCTTGCCGATGGCTCTGTTGCCCTTGGCATCCCAGATAGCCTTGGTCACGTTCTGCTTGCAACTGAACTGTGCGATAGTTCCGTTGATTGTCACTCGCCCCATGATAGGGACCACTCCGTTTCTCTCCTTGCTTCCATTTACATAGAAGACTGTCTTGAAAGTGCATCTCATAATTCTTACTTTTTTGTTCGGTGCAAAATTAAACTATGAGAGCTGCATGGCAAAATCAAAACTTACGCAGAATGGGGAAATTTGAACCGTCACCGTTAAAAATGCTTATTAGGGCGTTTCTGCGAGGTAATGATTTGAAAACGTTTCTATTTCTCAAATCTGCGTTTTTCGCATTTCCTCGTCTATGCCACTTAAAGCCAACGACTGCCACAACCACTTGAAACTCAAAATAAAAGTATCATTCTGCTATTTTTTGCTTTTTTAGGCGTTATTTTTGCAGTAAAAAATTCCGGGGGAATCGGTTATATTTTCCCTTTCTGCCTATTTTTCAAGCACTTACGCATTTTTAGCGATTTCCCTTAATATAATAGGGATATTCTCATAAATATTCTAGGAGAAACGAGTACCTTTGCCAATAGATTCATATAACAACTCAAAAACAGTAACGCTTATGAAAAGGAATGAACTCAAGGCGATTATCGCCACTTGTATATTGATGTTTGCCATTTGTCTTTCAGCTTCTGCAAAAAGCAAGAAAGACATAGAACGTGGGATGACCATGCAGGAAGTTGTTGATAAACACCACAGACATTGCCTCGATGACGCTTCCTTCTCCATACTATATAATAAGGTAAAGAAAGCGAGCTTCGACGACAATAAGTTCGACTTGATAGAAGTGGCAAGCCTGGGCTGCAACTACTCTTGCCAACAAGTGGCTCGCATGATGAAGATATTCTCATTCAGCGACAAGCGATTGAAAGTCCTAAGAATCATGGCACCTCGCATCGTGGATGTCCAAAACGCCACAGACATCTACCAGCTATTCAGCTTTGACAGCGAGAAACAAAAGGTTGGGGAAATCTTGAAAAGTTGTAGATAAAAACATACCGACAACAAGGTGTGCCGAGTAGTCTCGGCCATTCTGCCGACTATACTCAACAATATAGCTGGCTATACTCAGCAAATCTGCTGAGTATAGCCAGCACTCTCACAAAACTATGCTTCATTACTAGAGAAACTACTTGATAAGACCTTCTATCTTATGCTTTCGCACTCTCATCTATATTACTTAATAAACTCTATCTTGCTCTCCTCCCTTGGCTTCGCCTCTGGAGCCTCATCAGGATAACCGACAGCCAAGATATAACAAATCTCATAGCCATCAGGCAGATTGAGCTTGGCGATATAAGGCTTGCACGCTTCGCTGCCTTGCAAGAATCTCACAGGTCCACCAAGGCAACAAGTTCCGAGTCCCAACGACTTGGCAGCAAGCATCATGTTCTCGCCCATCAAACCTGCGTCGAGTTGACCTTTTCCCTTTGGGGTTGCCACGACGATGATGTTAGGGGCGTTGCGATACATGTTCTTGAAGTTGGCATCACGCTTCACCTGCTCAGGATTTTCCTTTTTGAATACCTCGGTAGTACCCTTGATGAAGTTCTGGTTCTCCACTACTCTTACAACCCAAGGCTGTTGGTTCATGCCGCTCGGTGCATTGATGCCGCACTTGGCGATAAGAGCGAGTTTCTCATGCTCCACAGGCTTGTCGAGATACTTGCGGATGGAACGGCGAGACATGATTGTCTCGATTACCTCATTGTTCATCTGGCAGCAAGCCTTCGCTTGCTCCTTTTTCTGACAGCAATCTTGTGCCAGAACAAACGATGGCATCAGCATCATGCCACATACCATCAAAGTCTTCATGTTCATCATATCTTTATTATTTTGCTATCTGCTTAATGTCATTGAGCGTGATGTTACCCATCACATTGATGATGTTCAGCTCCGTCTTCTCGATGGAAAGAAGCACAAACTCGCTCTTCCCCTTACCCAGCGACTTACCATAGATGATGGTCTGCTCGCCATCATCATTTACGGTCATCAAGTTCGCATAGCCACCAGACTTAAAGCTGCTGAGGGCAGCCGCCTTCACACTTGGTATCAGCGAAGGACGCTCACAAGATAGTATCTGCACATGGTCCAGCTTGCCAGCTATCTTGCTGATATCCTTGTCGCCAGCATTCAACTTGGGCACCATGCCAAGCAATGCCTTGGAGATATAGACCGTCGATACTCCCGAAACATTCTCATATTTCTTAAACAAGGCACTCTGAGCAAACATCAAGTTGCTACAGAGCACCATGACCATTGTCAATATCCACTTTTTCATTTCCTTATCATATTAAATCAATTCGTTGCCTCATTTACTTTGTCCAATCCCTTGTTCAGGTCAACCGAGAATTTCATCAACGCCTTTTGCGCCTCGACTGCCGCATCACGAGGGTCGGTATAAGTATCGTGCATCGCCACAGATGTCTCCCGCTGATGGTTGTTGAGGAAATAACCGAAGGAAAACAAGATGGCCAAAGAGGCAGCGATGCCTGCTATCCAACGCAAATCCACACGACGCACGGAACGAACGGAAGTCTTCTCCACCATGTTCCATCCATCTATCAGATGGGAAAGTTTGCCTCGTAATTGTTGCTCCACCTTTTCATCCGTCTCAGGCAGTCGCTGCATATCATAAGTTGCCAGGAAGAAGACCTTTTCCTCCATCAAACTGGCATCCACATGAGTACCTGAGAAATATTCCTGCAACTGCTGCTCTTCCTGCAAAGAACTATCGCCTGCGAAATACTTGTCGAGCAATGCCTTGACATCATTTACATCCATAGTTTACTAACTGTCTAAATTGTTGTTTTACGATTGTTCGAGCCCTACACAACAAAGTGCGTATGTTGGACTCAGAAAGCCCCGTCAACTTCTTGATTTCAGAAGTTTCCATTCCTTCCACATCCCTCATCTCCATGATGCGGCGTTGATTCTCTGGCAGGAGAGCGATGAGCGACCTAAGTTTCTCGCCCAAGTCCTCATTCTCGGCTTGTTTGCCTACATCGGTTTCTGCCGCAGTTTGAATATCATCAGACGGTTTGTCCGCCTCCACGATTCGCCCCTGCCGCAATCTATCATAGTAGATATGGCGCATCACGGTTAGGGCATATCCGCCAGGTGAGAGATTTTTGGGCAAACTATCACGGCGAGTCCACAGTCGCAAGAAGGTATCTTGCACCAAGTCTTCCGCCTCCTGCGAATTGCCCAAGAGCCTTAGAGCCACACGATAAAGATGGTCGCTGAAAGGAAGGAATGTCTCTTTGAATTGAGATGCCTCCATCTATATACCTTTTATATATTATAAAGAGAGACTTTCTATCCCTTCTTAGACTTCTTGGTGGTCTGGTCGTTGACGATAAACTGTATGTCGTCTTGTGTCATCTTTCCTGTCAACTGAATGATGGCGCAATCATCGGCATCAGTAGCAAATATCACCAACTCCCTGATAACATCATCCTTGGCGAGCATCATGACCTTCACCTGTTCACCATCGCTGTTTGCTACCACAAGAGGCTGATACTCCTCATCGTCCAGACTTTCCACCTCCCTGGAGAAGCGTGCCTTTACCTCCTTGCTACAGTCTTCGAGACTCAACACACGCACACTCTTCACCTTTTTCAGAGCCAAGCGACCAGCCTCATCCATATCATCCTTGTCGGCAGCCATTCTCGCCACCTTCATCAGGAATGGTGATACATATACGCTCTCAGCCTTGGCCTCATGCTTGTATTCATCGATCAACTGCTTTACCGACTTAGCCGAAAGATTGGTTACTACCGCAACCATCAGCAACATAAGCATCATTATCTTCTTCATAAATCAATACTTTTTATAGGTTCTACATTCATTCTTTGAAGCGCTTTCACTTATATAAACGTAGAAAAGGGAGAAAACGTTACAAACTATTGCAACTTTTTTCATGATTCTATGGAATTTATAGTTTCAAAACTTGCAGAATTACAGAAAAACAAGTATTTTTGCACAACAAGTGGATTAAAACTATATGAATACAACTATATTATCAAAAGACAAAGACCCGATGGGCGCTGCCATCCTCGACTACCAGACATCGGGGAAGTCAGGACGACTGCGTGTACTCTCCTCGATGTTCGAGGAGGACGAAATGCCAGTAAAGCATCTTTTTCGCACATACCAAGAGATGCCAATGTT
>CAVKXW010000020.1:15565-30065 GCA_963660215.1 Bacteroidaceae bacterium
CAAAGTATTTCATCAGTCAAAGCAATCGACATTTCTCCTTTGAGCTACGAGGCGATGAAACTGAGAGGTGTAAAAGATGTAGAGTGCATCAATCTCTTCAATGCCAACCTAGAAAACGGCTACGATACCATCCTGCTCTTGATGAACGGCACAGGCATCGCTGGCAAAATAGCCAACCTCCCTACCCTCTTCAATCGCCTAAAGTCATTGCTCAATCCTGGTGGCCAGATACTCATCGACTCCTCCGACCTCAAATACATCTACGAGAATGAAGACGGGAGTTTCGACATCGATCTCAATGGCGCTTACTATGGAGAAGTAGATTATCAGATGATTTATAAGAAGGTGGAAGGCGATGCCTTTGATTGGCTCTACGTAGACTTTCCTCTATTGAAATCCATTGCCGTAAGTTGTGGATTGCACGGTCAGCTCATCGCCGAAGGAGCCCACTACGACTATCTGGCTCGCTTCGCCCCAGAATAAAACAATGAGTACGAAAGTTTTAAGACAAGTCGCTTTCGTACTCTTTTTATTTTTTTGCAAATCTCAAAACTATTGTTAAATTCTTGTTTTTCAAATAAACTTTTTCTTTTAAACACAATCTGCTATGTATAATATTTTAGAAAAAGGATAAAGAAAGCAATAAGAAGATTATGAACAGTATTTGTAAGAACGCAATGGTAGCCCTGCTCTTAGCAGTTGCTCCCATAGCAACCCAAGCCAAGCAATGGTCACTCAAAGATTGTATAGACTATGCGCTTGCCAACAACATTTCATTGCAGAAGACACAACTCACCAAGGCTAGCGCCCAAGAAGATTACCTCCAATCAAAAGCAGCCTTGCTCCCTTCACTCAGTGCCAGCACCAACCAAAGCGTGAATTATACGCCATGGGTAGCTAGCGGTATCAGCGGAGATGGCTTTTCAAGAGCTAGTGTAGATAAGGTCTATTATAATGGAAATTATTCTGTAGCAGGAAACTACACCATCTGGAACGGCAACAAGAACCGCAATCAGGTGAAATTAAACAAACTAGCCACAGAGGCTGCACAACTAGATTCTGCCACACAAGCGATTAAGCTAGAAGAACAAATCGCCCAGCTCTATGTACAAATCCTTTATTCAACCGAGGCCATCAAGGTAAACAAGGAGAGTTATCAGTCGAGCCTACAGAATGAGACAAGAGGAAAGGAAATGGTAAAGATTGGCAAGATGAGCCAAGCCGACCTTGCACAACTAACGGCACAGAGAGCACAAGACGAATATGATATCGTACAAGCAGAGAGCAACGTGAAAAACTATAAGCGCCAGCTAAAGGAATTGCTTCAAATCACCAACGACGAAGCTTTCGACATAGCTATCCCTGCCACCACAGACGAGATGGCTCTCGTCTCGATTCCTGCGCTAAACGGAGTTTATGCTGCAGCCTTGGAAAATCGCCCAGAGTTCAAGAGTTTCCTAAATCAGTTGGAACAAAACGACTTGAGTATCAAGATAGCCAAGGCTGGCAAACTGCCAACCATTAGCGCCAACGCAGGCATATCCACCAGCAACACATCTATGAATAGTACAGGACTTGCCAAACAGCTCAAGACCAACTTCAATCTAGGTGGCGGCATTGGAGTAAGCATACCTTTGTATGAAAACCGCTCAACAAAGACACAAGTGAACAAGGCTTTGATTCAGAGAGAGAGTATCCAACTAGACATCAAGAACGAGCAAACACAGCTCTACTCCACCATCGAGAACTACTGGTTGCAAGCCACCACTAACCAAAGCCAGTTCAAGGCAGCCAAGGTGAGTAGCGAGAGTGCACAAACAAGTTACAACTTGCTGAGCGAGCAGTTCAAGCTTGGGCTCAAGAACATTGTAGAACTCCGCACCGGCAAGGACAATCTCTTGAAGGCAAAGCAGAACGAACTTCAAGCCAAATACCTAACCATCCTCAACATCAACATGTTGAAATTCTACAAGAATGGACACATCTAAAATTAAAAAGAATACAATATAATGAAAAAATTGAGAATTAGCAAAATTTGGATTGCCGTCATTGCTGTGGTAATCCTTGCCGTGGCGGCATGGGCATTGTCGGGCGGAAAAGAAAAAGAAGAAATTAACTTCAAAGAGGAGAATGTGGCCCTTAAGACGCTGCAGAACAGTGTAACAGCCACTGGTACCATTGAGGCTGTCACTTCTGTTACCGTAGGTACTCAGGTTAGTGGTATCGTGAACAAGCTATACGTAGACTACAACTCCCAGGTAAAAAAGGGACAAGTAATTGCCGAACTCGACAAGACCAATCTACTAAGCGAGCTGAACACAGCAAAGGCTAACTTGGCTAGCGCACAGAGCAGTTTGAATTATCAGACAGCCAACATGGAACGCTACAATACCCTCTACAAAAAAGGATTGGTAAGTGCCGATGAATACGAGAATGCCCTTTTGACTTACCGTCAAGCAAAAGAGCAAGTAGCTTCTTCCAAAGAAAACGTACAAAAAGCACAAACCAACTTGGGATACGCCACGATTACCTCCCCTATCGACGGTACCGTCATCTCCAAGAGTGTAGAAGAAGGTCAGACGGTGGCAGCAAGTTTCAACACTCCAGAGCTCTTCACTATCGCCAAAGACTTGACGAACATGCAAGTAGTGGCAAATGTGGATGAAGCAGACATAGGTGGCGTAAAAGAAGGCAATCGCGTAACATTTACTGTCGACGCCTATCCAGACGATGTTTTCGAAGGTGTAGTAAAACAAGTCCGCCTGGAAGCTACCACCACTAACAATGTGGTTACCTACCAGGTCGTTATCTCTGCTCCAAACGCAGACCTCAAGTTAAAGCCAGGTTTGACAGCCAATGTTACCATCTTCACACAGGAACGCAGCGGCATCCTAGCCGTACCAAACAAAGCCCTTCGATTCACCCCTACCAAGGAAACCGTTGGAAAAGACATGAAGATTGTTGATTGCAAAGGCAAGAACAAGGTATGGACACTTGCAGGAAAGACCTTAACTGCCCATCCAGTGACCATCGGTCAGACCGACGGCATCAACACAGAAATCACCAAAGGTTTGAAACAGGGCCAGAAGATTGTGACAGAAATCATCGTCAACACCCCAGAACAGGAAGACGGACAGGAACAGTCACAAGGTTTGATTTCAGGTCCTGGGCCAAGAAAGAAGAAATAAGACATAGTACATATATTACAGACTATTAATCATGTAAAATTATGGCTTTAGAAAACAAAGAAGGCAAAAAGGTTGTCATAGAACTAGACAATGTGCGTCGCGACTTCTTGGTGGGAGACGAGACTGTACATGCCTTGAAAGGTGTAAGCTTCAAGATATATGAGGGAGAATTCGTCACCATCATGGGTAAGTCTGGTTCTGGAAAATCGACTCTTCTCAACCAATTAGGCTGTCTCGATACCCCTTCCAGCGGCGAGTATTATCTTGACGGTGTAAGCGTGAGAAAAATGAGTAGAAATGATAGAGCCATCTTGCGAAACCGCAAGATTGGCTTCATCTTCCAAAACTACAACCTGCTGCCAAAGACCACAAGTGTAGAAAACGTAGAATTGCCATTGATGTATAACCCTTCCGTTACGGCAGAAGAGCGCAAGCTACGTGCCATCGAGGCATTGAAAGCAGTAGGACTAGGTGAGCGACTCTACCATAAGAGCAACCAAATGTCGGGTGGTCAGATGCAACGCGTAGCCATCGCCAGGGCACTGGTCAACAATCCTGCGGTGATTCTAGCCGATGAAGCTACAGGAAATCTAGACACCAGAACAAGTTTCGAGATTTTAGTTCTCTTCCAGAAGCTCTATGCCGAGGGAAGAACGATCATCTTCGTAACCCATAATCCAGACATCGCTAATTATTCAAGTCGCAACATCGAACTACGCGATGGTCATATCATCAGCGACACATACAACGACCATATCCTTTCGGCCGCAGAAGGCTTAGCCGCACTGCCTGCCAATACGGATGAATAAAACAACAAGGACATGAATTATCAGAATCTTTTCAAGATAGCCATCCGAGCGATAGCCGCCAACAAGATGCGTTCTTTCCTCACCGCCCTTGGCATCATCATCGGTATAGCTGCCGTCATCACGATGCTCGCCATAGGTCAGGGAAGCAAAGCTAGCATCAAGGCAAACATCGCCGAAATGGGAAGCAACATGATTATGATTTCGCCTGGGGCTGACATGCGAGGCGGTGTGCGACAAGATGCCTCCTCTATGGAAACGCTCAAGCAAACCGACTATCAAAGCATCAAAGACGAATGCAACTATATCAGTGCCATATCTCCTACGGTAAATAGCGCAGGCCAATGGATTTATGGAAACAACAACACCCAAAGCTCTATCTATGGAGTAAACCAAGACTACTTGACCATACGCCAGCTAAAAGTGGCAGACGGCGAGATGTTTACTGATGCCGACATCAAAGCGGCAGCCAAGGTTTGTATTCTCGGTCAGACGGTAGTAGATTATCTTTTCCCAGATGGTAGCGATCCTATAGGCAAAGTGGTGCGTTTCAATAGCATTCCATTCCGAGTGGTGGGCGTGCTCCAGAAAAAAGGCTACAACTCCATGGGAATGGACCAAGACGACTTGGTGCTAGCTCCTTACACTACGGTGATGAAACGTATCATGGCACAAACCTACCTTGGCGGCATCGTATGCTCAGCCATCACCGAAGAAGCTTCACAGCCTGCACAAGATCAAATCTCTGAAATCTTACGCCGCAATCATAAGCTGAAAGATGCGACAGCCACCACTGAAGCTGACGAAGATGATTTCAACATTCGCTCACAAGAAGAAATCTCAAGCATGATGAACTCTACCATGTCAACCATCACTATCCTCTTAGGCAGCGTAGCAGGAATTTCCCTCCTCGTCGGTGGCATTGGCATCATGAATATCATGTATGTTTCCGTAACCGAGCGAACCAGAGAGATTGGTCTGCGCATGAGTGTAGGAGCCAGAGGCATCGACATTTTGAATCAGTTCCTCATAGAGGCTATTCTGCTCTCTGTTACAGGAGGCATCATCGGAGTACTCCTAGGGGTGAGCCTGTCACTCAGTCTGAATGCCTTTCTGCACATCGCCACTCAAATAGAGCCGTGGAGTATCATCATGAGCTTTGCCGTATGTACTTTTACAGGTGTGTTCTTTGGATGGTATCCTGCGAAAAAGGCTGCAAGGCTTGATCCTATTGAGGCCATCAGATATGAATAATAAAAAAATCCGTGAGTAATGCCATGCATTGCCCACGGATTTTTTTATTATTCTATCGTAGAAATCGTAACATCCGAGAAATCATTCATATAGTCGAGTATCTTCAGGGTGTGGAAGCCGCGCTTCGCCTTCACCTCGATATTCGCCTCCAAGAATTCTTCCTTGGACGTGCGGCGATCCTTCAGTTCGTATGTATGCACCTCCATGCCGTCTTGCTTGATTTTTCGGATAAGTTCCTTCACACTGTCACGGGAAGGAGCAGAGAAAGTAAGGTTGATGGTCGTGTTGCCTAGCTGAGGGATAAAGTAATTGAGCACCTCCAATCCGAGCAACACCATCACCGTGGTGATAGCTGCCGCCACATACATACCTGTGCCACAAGCCAAGCCTATCGCCGCTGTCACCCATAGACCTGCCGCCGTAGTCAATCCCCTAACCACATTCTTCTGGAAGATGATGGTGCCTGCACCAAGGAATCCGATGCCCGATACCACCTGTGCCGCTACTCTCGACGAATCCTTCAGGTCGAAACCGAAGCCATATTGGGATACCACGCAGAAGAGGGCGCTGCCCAAAGCCACGAGAAAGTGAGTGCGAAAGCCTGCCTCCTTGGCACGATACTCTCGCTCGATGCCTATCGCTCCGCCCAAGAAGAGGGCGAGGGAAAGGCGAATAATGAGGTCTATATAAGTTGCATTCATGATATATCCTTTCTTTAATAGTTACTTGAATGCAAAGATACAACTTTTATCGGAAAACCAAACTATTATCTGATAAAATCATCACAATCCTTCAAAAAGAAGGGGAATGCCAGGTTGCATCATGCTCCCCAACATTCCCCATGGATTGGATGAAATATATAATCATCTGCCTCACGGCAGGTAGACTATTCAGCATAACGATTCATTTTTCTTACTCGGCGTAATAGGTCTTATAGGCAGAGTCAAAGAACATAGCACAAGAACCTACACCTGTCTGATACTCATGCTGTTTCTCACCTGCGCTATTATACTCTACCACGTAACCATCGCCATTGTAGTCGGGATACCCATATTCCCCCATTCTGTAGGAGAGCACGAAGATATTACCAGTCAATGGGTCGGCGAAAATTCCGCAAGGACTCACAGGCATTTCCGATAGTGTCAATTCATGAGAATGCTCATTGCCTGGCACATATACGTTCACGCTAGCAGTACCACCGTATGGAGCATTGAGCACGTAGAACCAAGGTTGCACTGCCTGCGTACGTGTTGTTGCATCAAGAGTAACACAAGCAGCATAGTTGCCTTCTGCCACCTTCTGTGATTTACCATTTTCAAAATCAACCAAGCGAAGAGCATTTTCGCCATAAGCATTGTAAGCAGCATCATAATACTGGTTGTCTAGGACATACACATGTCCAGCGACATGATAGACACAGGTAGGATTGTTCACACCCTCAATGCTCTTGGTCTCCACATTATCGTTGGAAGGGTTGATGCAAGAGACCGTTCCACCACCTGAGCCATAATTGCTGTTAGCCACGTAGATGTAACCGCCACCTATCACCAAGCCTTCAGGGTAGCTACCTACCTGCCATTTCTTTTGCAAGGCGAAACTAGTGGTATCCACCGCAGCCACATAGCCACCGTATGTGGTGAAGTATACCTTGCCATCGTTGGCGACAATGTGGCGAGGCTCAGAACCTTCAGTATTACCAAGCAAGCTAGTGGTACTGATTTGCTTGATGCTTTTCTTGGTAGTCTTGTCGATTACCTCGATGGTGTTGCTCTGGTCTACGGCGATATAAATTTTGTTGCCATATACGACACCGTCGTTGGCTGTGTTGCCAAGCGAACGACCGTTGGCAGCCTTGAACACCTTTTGTGTAGCTATGCTCGAAGCATAGTCGATGGCTGTAAGCGAACTCTCGATGTTGCTGTACATATTACCTGCGTTCACTACATAAGCGCCTGTGCTGTACACCTGAAGATAAGTATCAGGAGCATCGTTGTCATCGCTACATGATGTCATCACTGCCGTGCCCATCAGGAGCACAGCCAAACCTAATAAATACTTTTTCATCATTTCTCTTTTCTGTTTATATTTGAAATTATCATTATCTTAGAATGAATACCCGACACTCAGCATCCAACTACGACGGGGCATTGGATAGTGCGCCACCAATTCATATTGTTTTGCCAGCAGGTTTTTCACGTCCATCCTCACCTTCACGCCACGCAAGGATTTACCCAGGAGGCGCAAGTCATCGAGTCCTCGATAGAGCGTGAGCCCCATGTCCCAGTAGCCATCCACAGCGGTATCCTCGTAGTGCTCGTTGTTAGCCCATCGCTTGCCCATGCCCTGTCCGTGGAGCGATACATTCACCCAGGGATTCTCCCATCCCAAGGCCATACTGCCCGAATGCAGGGGGATGTACGCTATCTGATTGCCATAATAGCGAGATGAGCGGTCGGTGTGGTTCACCACATGTTGGTAGCTATATGAGCCTTGCAGCGAGAGTCGTTGAGAACGAGTCATCTGCCAAGTGCCACGCAAGGAGACATCCATACCCACTACGTCTACACGAGCCACATTCACAGTGCGCCAAACAAACATATTGTAGGGCACGCCCACAATCTTGTCGGTCACACGATTGCGATAACCGTCCACCGTAGCCAGAACGTTCCATCCCCTATGACGCAGGAGTTCTTTATTTCCCCTATTCGTAGGGGAAGTTTTTTTCCAAGTCACGCCCACATTCAACTGGCGTGTATTCTCGGGCTTTAGGTTGGTGCTGCCGTAGTGGAAGAAATAGCTCTCATTAAATGTCGGAACTCGAAAGATATCCTTATACGAAGCCCTGAGATAGAGTTCGTCGCCATTTATCCCCCCATTGCCCCACAGTCGATAAGACAGCGAGAGCGATGGCGAGAGGCGGTGTGCATCCTTAGCCACTCCCACATCCTCTAACCTTCTCCCCACGCTGTTGAGATACACCGATGCCAGCATCCTACCCAATGCCACCCATCGTCCCTTAGTATATCGGGCGGAAAGCGACTGAAGAATTCCATGCCGTCGAGGTCGAAGGTCGGTGGCTAGAGTGCTGTTGAGCGAGTTCATCATCCAGTCGGCCGAATAATCGAGTGCCCAACTTTCACCTGGCATCCACATCAGAGCCGCCGAGGTATAATACTCACGCTGCCAGTAAGTGGCATCATTTTTTCTACCTGCCACCAAAGTATCTTGATAGGCAGAGCTTGACCAGTTCATCTTGGTTTGTACCTTCAGCATCCAATGGTCGTCGAGACTTCGGGCTTGCAACCTAGCTTGGGCAAAGGCATTGCGATCGTGCAACTGCTCGGCATTCAGATTGGTGTAATATCTCACGATGCCTGGCAGTTGTCGGTCGTTGTCGTAATAGTAGAGTTTCGCCCACAGCTGGCTTCGACTCATGCCGTCGGCACGCCTACCCATCATCAGGTGCATGTTCAGTTCGCCATGCCCCGAGCTCATGCGACTGTTGGTGCGTCGCTCATGAGTGGTGTACTTGCCGTTGCGCAAGAGAAAGGGATAATCATTCTCAGCATAGGTATACTCCCCCATCGCCTGTAGGGTGAATCTATTCGTCAACCTCTGCACATAGCGCAAATAAGGCGAGACATATCCGAAGGAACCCACCTGCAACTGAGTAGAGAGGTGAGACTGTTTATCAATGGGAATCTCGCTCAATGTCTCAATAGTAAGCAAAGCTGGAACAGAAGCCTGACGAGCCGTGATAAAAATGTCATCATTATCGCCCACCGTCAAGCGCAGCGTCTGCACCTGGTCTATCGAATATCGAGATACATCTATCTCTCCCCCCTGGCTCTCGCTGAGCAAGATGCCATCATAGCTCACACCTGTATGTTGAGCACCCATGCCACGCACAGCCACAGTTTTCATGCCACCAGCCCCACCATAATCACGAAGATTGATGCCTGGCAAGCGATGCAAGGCATCAGCCATGTCGGTAACTCCCAAACGAAGCATATCCTCCTTCCCCAGCAAATGCAAGGGCGATGTACTGCGCAACATCTGACGATGTCGGGCGTTTACCTCAACATCTTGCAAATGCTCCGTGCGAAGGCTATCTTGCCCCATACCAACTTGTGCATACAGCAAGAGCAAGCCACAGAGACTGCTTATTCTCAATGCCTTCATTTCCTTATTCTATCTTTACATTTTATCTGTCTCTCTATCATGAACCCATCCCACGGGGTTGGATAGAATCATAGACAAGCTATGACAACGGCAGGTCTTCTGACTCGCATCCTCAAACTCATGGCAAGCGGTCTTCCCGAAAAATTGTCAGTGACCATCGTGCTTGCCGCAATAAGACGCTTACAGCAGCGGGACAGTCCGGGCTTCTCACCCGATTCCCTTTTAATCACTACGCACAAGTCTCATCCTTTTGGAAGGTTCCAAGCTGAAGAGAACGGTCGCACCTGTGGCGGTGCGATGTGGCAGCAAACCAATTGCGGGTGCAAAGGTACGGCATTTTTTTGATATATCCGACAATTAGATGGGCTTTTTTGGTATTCAGGCTATCTTTTTACTAACTTCATCGCCTTTTTATTTGGCAGTCTGCGTTTTTCTTCCTAAATTTGTCCCCAAAATAACAAATTACACATTATTATATATATGGCAACAGTTGACGACAAGAAGATCATCTTCTCAATGGTGGGCGTATCCAAGATTATCCCACAAAACCAAAAACAGATTCTGAAGAACATCTACCTATCGTTCTTCTACGGAGCAAAAATCGGCATCATCGGTCTGAACGGTGCAGGTAAGTCTACCCTGATGAAAATCATCGCTGGGTTGGAGCAACCTACACAGGGCGAGGTGGTATGGAGTCCAGGCTACTCTGTGGGCTACTTGCCTCAGGACCCTCCGCTCGACGAGAGCAAGACCGTGAAGGAGAACGTGATGGAGGGTGTGCAGAAAGTATATGATGCCCTCACTGAGTACGAGGACATCAACAATAAGTTTGGTCTCGAAGAATATTACGGAGACCCTGACAAGATGGACAAGTTGATGCAGCGCCAGGCTGAGGTACAGGACATCATCGATGCCACCGACGCTTGGAACATCGATTCTAAGCTGGAACGTGCTATGGATGCCTTGCATTGTCCTCCAGGCGATTGGCCTGTAACCAACCTTTCGGGTGGTGAGCGCAGACGTGTGGCTTTGTGCCGTCTTCTTCTACAGAAGCCTGACGTACTCTTGCTCGACGAGCCTACCAACCACCTTGATGCTGAGAGCATCGACTGGTTGGAACAGCACCTACAGCAGTACGAGGGAACGGTCATCGCCGTAACCCACGACCGCTACTTCCTCGACGACGTGAGCGAGTGGATTCTGGAGTTGGACCGTGGCGAGGGCATCCCATGGAAGGGCAACTACTCTTCTTGGCTCGACCAAAAGACCAAGCGTATGATTCAGGAGGAAAAGACTGCTTCCAAGCGTCGCAAGACTTTGGAGCGAGAGCTCGAATGGGTTCGCATGGCACCAAAGGCTCGCCAAGCCAAGGGTAAGGCTCGTCTGAACAATTATGAACAAATGCTCAACCAAGAGCAGAAGGAACGTGAGGAGAAACTCGAAATCTTCATCCCTAACGGTCCTCGTCTCGGTAACAAGGTGATAGAGGCACAACACGTGAAGAAGGCTTTCGACGAGAAGGTACTCTTCAACGACCTCAACTTCATGCTTCCACCTAACGGCATTGTGGGTGTCATCGGTCCTAACGGTGCTGGTAAGACAACCCTCTTCCGCCTCATCATGGGATTAGAACAGGCTGATGGCGGTACCTTCGAGGTGGGTGAGACTGTGAAACTTGCTTATGTGGACCAGCAGCACAAAGACATCGACCCAAACAAGACTGTATATGAGGTAATCTCCCAAGGCAACGAGACCATCCGCATGGGCGGCAGAGACGTGAATGCCCGTGCCTACATCTCTCGATTCAACTTCTCTGGCACCGACCAGAGCAAGCTCTGTAGTGTCCTCTCGGGTGGTGAGCGCAACCGCCTACAACTGGCCCTTGCCTTGAAACAGGAAGGCAATGTGCTCCTTCTCGATGAGCCTACCAACGACATCGACGTGAACACCCTTCGTGCCTTGGAGGAAGGTTTGGAGGCATTCGCCGGTTGTGCCGTGGTTATCAGCCACGACCGTTGGTTCCTCGATCGTATCTGTACCCACATCCTTGCCTTCGAGGGCAATGGTGAGGTATTTTTCTTCGAGGGAAGTTACTCGGAATATGAAATCAATAAGGCGAGAAGACTCGGCGACACAGAAATCAAGAAAGGGCGCTATCGCAAGTTAATGGAGGAATAAGATAAAAATGTATGGGGTGTATCATAAGTACACGGCTTATCGGGTCTTCATTTTGCTTCATAAGCCACTTGTGATACGCCCCTCATGGATTTATTGCTCCCAATTTTCAAACTCTATCTCCAATTCCCGATATTTCGGCTTGTCGAAGCTATTCTCTCCATTCTCTCGCTTCGTCTCCTCACTAGTAGCATTACTAACCGATAGACCGAGCAAACGAATGGGATGCTGTGCAGAATAATCCACAAGTTTCAAGAGTCGCTTAGCTAGCGGAAGGACATCTTCTTTCTTTACCAATGTTTTATCTTGTGAAAGGCTTCTAGTAATCTGTGTAAAATCAGAGAATTTCACCTTCAAGGTTAACGTTCTACCCTCAAAACCACTTTTGGCTATACGTTCCAAGAGTTCGAGCACTATATGATAAAGTTCTATAATTACTGCCGATTTGCGACTAATATCCTCCAAGAACGTTTGCTCACATCCCACCGACTTGCGCTCACGAGACACCACCACAGCCCGGTCATCAATGCCACGAGCAAACTCATAAAAGATGTGACCAACCTTGCCAAAGACCTCTACAAGATGTTCTTCAGAAACCTTTCTCAAATCTCCGCCATTAAACACTCCCATAAAGTGCATTTTTTGCAAAGTTTTCTTTCCCACTCCCCAAAAGTTCTCCATGGGCAAATGAGCTATAAAATCCAAGGCTTTGCTTGGATGGATAATGTAAATACCATCAGGCTTACGATAATCAGATGCCACCTTGGCTAGAAACTTACAATAGCTGATACCAGCCGAAGCTGTGAGCTGGGTTTCCTCCTTGATGCGATGTTTGATTTCTCGGGCAATATCAATAGCTAACTTGATACCTTTCTTATTATGAGTAACATCAAGAAAAGCCTCATCAATGGATATGGGTTCGATGAGGTCTGTATATTCTTGGAAGATACGATGTATCTGATGAGAAATCTCCTGATAGTACTCATGACGAGAAGGAACTATGATCAGGTCTGGACAGAGTCGCTTGGCTTGAATGATTGACTGCGCCGAATGCACCCCATACCTACGAGCCTCGTAACTGGCAGTAGACACCACCCCACGAGGTCCGTCAAAGCCTACGGCTATCGGCTTACCCCGCAAGTCGGGATTGTCTCGTTGCTCAACAGAAGCAAAGAAGGCATCCATATCTATATGAATTATTTTTCTTTCTATTTTCAATTCTTCAACCACCCTTAATTATCTTTTCTTGGATGCAAATATAGTTATTTTTATGGAAATATAAAACTCCTAAGACAATAAAATCTTCAATTCTACGTTTAAATATATAAAATTACACCTTCATATATCTTTACATGGTAACTATTTTACATAATGACTAGCAAAATAAACAACCAACGAATTGTTTGGCTCGATGTCGTACGCCTCGTAGCCATGTTCACCGTAGTATGTTGCCATTCTACGGACCCATTTAACTTCTGTCCAGATTCTTCAGCCACCAATCTTGATGAAATAAAGCTTTGGGGTTCCATCTATGGAGCTGGACTTCGACCATGTGTACCTCTCTTTGTCATGCTAACAGGCGCCCTTCTTCTACCTCTGAAAGAGCAAGACACTGCAAAGTTTTATAGAAAGCGAATCGGTCGTGTATTCTATCCATTCATCGTATGGGGCATTCTGTTCAATCTTTTTCCTTGGTTTATTGGTTTATTAGGGTTTTCACCAGAAACATTACTCTATTTTTTTCCATACAGTGGCGATGAAGCGACACAACAATCTTTGGCTATTTCCCTGAGATGGATAGCAGAAATTCCACTCAATTTTTCTGCTATACCAGTACATCTATGGTATATCTATTTGCTTATCGGGCTTTATCTCTATATGCCAATATTCTCAGCATGGGTAGGGCAAGCATCCGAAAAAGCCAAGTTATGGTTTCTAGCGGCATGGGGGGTAACAACTCTCATACCTTATTATTTAGAATTTGTTTCTCCATATATATGGGGAGCTTGCTCTTGGAACCAGTTTCATGCCCTCTATTATTTTGCAGGCTTCAATGGTTATCTGCTTCTCGGCCATTATCTACGTCATCACATACTTGCGCTCAAGAAAGTTTTACTATTCGGCATTCCTTCGTTTTCCATCGGCTATGCCATAACATTCTTTGGATTCCGCCACATGACAGCATTGTCCGATTGTACCGACGAGATGCTCGAACTGTTTTTCACTTACAATTCTCTAAATGTTGTGATGATGACAGTCCCTATCTTTATGATTGTCAGCCATATCCATGTGAAGTCTCCCCGTTTTGTTTCATTGCTTGCCAATCTCACGGCATGTGGTTTTGGCGTGTATATGATTCATTATTTCCTCACTGGCCCAAGTGTTGAAATAGTTCGTTGGGTAGGACTTCCAATTCCTATACAGATTCCTTTGGCTGCCGTTGTGGCATTTATTACATCATGGTGCCTCGTAGAGCTGATTAGGCGAACATGCGGTCGTTACGCTCGCTACATTGTAGGATAAGAATACCATAAAGAAAGCGCCCGTAGTTTTACGGACGCTTTCTTTATGACAATAACTACTTATTTGATTTTTACTTCCACCACGTTCTTGTCGGCATCCACGCTAGAACCACCCACGAACACCTGATACTTGCCAGACACCACTCGTATGGTATTGGTCTGCACATCCCATCCCTCGAAACTCTTGCGAGGCAAATCGATGCTCACCTTCTGGCTTCCCCAGCCTTCAAGGTAACTCGCTTGTAAGCCTTCAAGGTCTTGATAGGTCCATCCACATCATCCACACGTTTGATATAGACCTGAGCCACCTCAGTTCCCTCTCGTGTACCTTTATTATTTAGGGAGAACTCCAAGCGATAAGCATCGGCACTTT
>CAVKXW010000020.1:30547-33423 GCA_963660215.1 Bacteroidaceae bacterium
AAACTAGGCGAGATTCCACCAGCGAAGACTACCACGTCGGCATCGCCCACCTCCTTCAACAGTTGCTCTTCCGTAGGCGTATATTTCTTCACGATGTCGAACTGCATCACGGCTACATCGGTATTCTGGAAGTAATCCACTTGCACTTGGATAGGCTTGCCCTTCTGCACCTTGACAGGCTTATTGAGCATCTGCACACGAGCACGTCCCTTCCAAACATCGGCTATGGTGTCGCCATCCACTATCAGGCGATAACCGTCATCGCATCCCATCTGAAAATACAAGGTTTCGTCGGCATCAGGCGTAAAAGTTCCCTCGTAACGAGCAGAGAACTTGGTGAGGTTCACACCAGGGGCAAAGACCGTATTGCCACCATTGCTGAGGTTGATGCGACTCGTCATCACGGCAGAAGCCACAGGCTCTCCCTTCATCTCCATGTTGTTCCAATAGGTAGCCAGCATTCCCTTGCTCCCATTCACGGAAGTGAAGAGATTGAACTTGCTTTCCGACACCTCGTTTCTTGTTAAGGTGCAAGCTGGGATGTATTTTACCTCGCTTTTCATATAATCCCTTATACCCTGCAAGATAGTCGTGGTGGCGGTAGGATAGCCCGAATAGTTGCCCCACTGCATGATGGAATCGTTGGCGTTCGGTCCCATCACCACAATCTTCTGATTGCGATTCAGCGGCAAGAGATTGTTCTTGTTCTGGAGCAGCACGATGCCCTCCTCCGCCATTTTCAGAGCCAAGTCCTTGTGTTCCTTGTTGGCAACGACCGAAGCAGGAATCTTCGTCCATCCCACATTCTCGTCCTTGTCGAAATCGCCCAAGCGGAAACGAGCCACAAGCAATCTCTTCAAGCTCTCATCCACCTTTTCCTCTGAAATCTGACCGCTCTTCACAGCCTCAGGAAGAGAGCGATACACGCTACCACACTCCACGTCGGTTCCTGCACCGATGGCTTGCGCCGTAGCTTCAGCAGGGTTCTTCGCCGTCTCATGATGTCCCTTCACATAGAAGTCGTTGATGGCACCGCAGTCGGAAGTAATCAGTCCCTTGAATCCCCATTCATCACGCAGAATCTGTCGCTCATATCGGGCATTCGAACAGCATGGCGCACCGTCTATTCGCTGGTAAGCACACATCACCTCTGCCACATTGCCCTCCTGCACCAAAGCCTTGAAAGCAGGGAGATAAGTCTCCCAAAGGTCTCTCGCAGGAAGGTTCTCGATATTGAAGCTATGGCGATTCCACTCTGGTCCGCTATGCACGGCGAAATGCTTGGCGCAAGCGAGGAGTTTTACATACTTTCCTGGCAATGGTTTTCCATCGAACGTCTGTCCCTGCAAGCCATTCACCACGGCAAGTCCCATTCTCGTGGTGAGATAAGGGTCTTCGCCGTAGGTCTCCTGTCCACGTCCCCATCGAGGGTCACGGAAGATATTGATGTTCGGAGTCCAATAGCTCAGGCTCTGGTATCTCTTGATGTCGCCCGACAGTTTGGCTATCTGCGCCTTGGCACGCGCCTCATCGCTCACGGCGGTAAACACCTTATATAATAGAGCATCATCCCACGATGCCGCCATATTCATGGTGATAGGGAAAACCGTAGCATAACCATTGCGACCGATGCCATGCAGTGCCTCGTTCCACCACTGAAACTGCGGAATGCCCAGTCGGGCGATGGCAGGAGAGGTGTCCATCATCAGTTTCGTCTTCTCTTCGAGGGTAAGTCGGGAGAGCAAGTCCTCTGCCCTAGCCTCAGCAGAGAGGTTCGGGTTCTGATAAGGAAGGAGTTGTTGGCTCTGCGAGGCATTGCCTTGGGATACAATACCCTGCTGACTCTGCTGGGCGGAAGCATCCGATGCGCTCAGGCAGAAGGCAGCCAACAAGGCAAAAGAAAATATTTGTTTCTTCATCATGATGAGTTGTTTTTAAGTTCATTCTTATATATTGCCGACAAAGTTACATACTTTTCGCTGAACAATGGCAAGATATGGCAGAAAAGTTTAAAATTTTTATCCTTTGCTGACAGGTTTGTCATCAGATGCCCATTGGCACGTAAGTTGCAAATACAGAGAGTGAAAGCCGAAGCAAGAAGGGCAAGGGAGAACGAAAGGATTCCAAGCCACGACAGCCGAGGCAATCGAAAGAAATAACAAAATGTTTAACAAGTAGAAATCCCGACGAGGTCGCAAGACTTCGAGAGGACGAGTAAAATAAAATTTGGAGGTTTTAATTATGTTGTTAGCTCGTAGAAATAACAGTTCAGATTGGTTGAGTAACTTCTTTGATGACAATTTCTTTAACACAGACTTGATGCCTCGCATGAATGCCACAGCACCAGCCATCAACGTGAAGGAGACCGAGAAGGAGTACAAGATGGAGGTTGCAGCCCCTGGCTTGAAGAAAGAGTGGGTTCGCGTCAACATCGACAACGATGGCAACTTGAACATCGCCATCGAGAACAAGATGGAGCACAAGGACGAGAACAAGCACGAGCACTACTTGCGCCGTGAGTTCTCTTACAGCAACTACCAGCAGAGCTACACCCTGCCAGAGGATGCCGACCGTGAGAAGATAGCAGCCAAGGTGGAGAACGGTGTGCTTGAGGTAGAAATCCCTAAGCTCGCTCCTAAGGAGGAAGCAAAGGCGACAAAGACCATCGAGGTGAAATAACACTTCATCTGAAATCATAACCGAAAGGCGGATTCCAACATCATATTGGAGTCCGCCTTTTTTCGTTTTTCAATATCCCCACTTAGCATCAAGCTGTACTTCCACCGTCTTAATGACGTTCTTTGTCAACAACGCCCGGTTTTTCGGCAGAATCTTTATCTCCCGATATTTGGCAGGACAATACACCTTGCCATTTC
>CAVKXW010000021.1:0-31520 GCA_963660215.1 Bacteroidaceae bacterium
AGGGCGTTGACCTCTTGATAGTTTCTCCTAATCAGCTCAGTGCCATCTCCAAGGCAGTGGAGCGAGCTTACGACAAGGGCATCCCTGTGATACTTTACGACAGAAAGGCTAGTACCGATAAATATACCGCCTTCATCGGATGCGATAACTTTGCGATAGGCAAGGCGATGGGCAAGTTCATCGTCCAGCAGCTTCATGGCAAGGGACGCATCGTGGAGATTCGTGGCTTGGAAGGTTCTTCGCCTGCGATGGAGCGTCATCGTGGATTCATGGAAGCCATCAAGGATTATCCTGAAATCCAAGTAGTAGCATCCGAGGCTGGAGACTGGAAGGAGGAGAGTGCCATCCTGGCGATGAAGCGCATCTTGGGGAAGACGCAAGACTTCGACTATGTATTCTCCCACAACGACCGTATGGCTTGGGGTGCCTATGTGGCTGCTCGACAGATGGGCGTGAAGCATCCTTATAAATATACCGGTGTGGATGCCATGGCTACCGAGGGCGGTGGCTTGGAGCTGGTGCGTGACGGCGTGTTCGAGGCTACTTACCTTTATCCTACCAAGGGCGACGAGGTTATCTCCTTGGCTATGAAGATATTGAAGCACCAGCCATACAAGCGTGACAACTATCTGCGTACTTCCATCATCACCAAGGAGAATGCCGAACTCACCTTGATGGAGGCGAAGGATGCGGAGCGACAGGCGAAGAACCTGAATGTACTGCATAAGCAGGTGGATCAGTATCTGTCTGATTATAACTCGCAGAAATATATGTTGGTGGGCTTGTTTGTCTTCCTCTTGGTCTGCATCATAGCGGCGGTTGCCATCTTCCGAGGCTATGTGATAAAGGCTCGACTCAATGAAGAACTTTCTAAGAAGAACGATGAGCTGAAGCGCCTCAACGAAGAGGTGATGGAACTGACCCATTCCAGATTGGTGTTTTTCACAAATATCAGTCATGAGCTACGTACCCCATTGACTCTCATTGCCGACCCAGTGGAGATGCTTCTGGAGGATCGTGGCATTAAGGGTAAGAGCCGCGAGCTCTTGAGGTTGGTGCAGCGCAATTCCAAGGCACTGCAACAGTTGGTGGGCAGCATCCTTGATTTCCGAAAGATACAGAACGGCAAAATGGACTTGCAACTCAGCCGTTTCGACATCGTGGAGTCGTTGAAGGTCTGGGTAGGAGATTTCAAGCTTACTGCCGATAGAAAGCAAATCAAGTTGCATTTGGATACTTCGGCTCTTGCTTTGCCTGTTGCCGAGGCGAAAGCCGCTAAGCAAGTGCCGGTATACATGATAGCCGACAAGGAGAAAATCGCCCGTGTCATTTTCAATCTCTTGAGTAACGCCATGAAATATACGCCTGCGGGTGGCGACATCTTTGTTTCTTTGTCGGAGGAAGAAAGTGGCAAACTCCGTGTGGATGTGAGAGATACGGGCAAAGGTATCGCTCAGGAGGAAGCCTCGAAGGTTTTCGAACGCTTCTTCCAGACCAAGGGGGCTGCTAGTGGTACAGGCATCGGGCTGGCACTCGTGAAGTCTTTCATAGAGCTGCACCATGGTGAGGTTAAGGTGGAGAGCAAGTTGGGGCAAGGGGCAGACTTCTTCTTTGTGATACCGAGAGAACAGGAAGGGGAGATCGCCTACGATTCCGATGAGCATGTTGATAGTCCTATGGTTGCTGCCTCGGCAGAGAAGGAACGCATTTCTGATGAGAATGTCTTGCAATATATTAATGATGGCAATAAAAACGGAGGAAAACTCCAGCAGGTAGTGGATGAGCGGACTAATAAGCCTACTTTGTTGATTATCGACGACAACAACGACATCCGCCAGTATGAGAGAACCATCCTTCAGAACGAGTATATCGTCTTGGAGGCTTCCGATGGTAAGGAAGGTTTGGAAGTGGCAAGACGGGAGATTCCCGATTTGGTGATTTGCGACGTGATGATGCCTGTGATGGACGGTTTGGAATTTACCGAGCAACTGAAGAGCCATACGGCAACATCCCATATCCCTGTCATTATGCTCACGGCAAAAAATCTAGAGGAGCAGCGTGCCGAGGGGTATGAGCATGGAGCAGACTCTTATATCACCAAGCCATTCAGCAGCAAGGTGCTCTTGGTGCGTGTCGAAAATCTCTTGAGACAGCGAACGCTCCTGAAAAACCATTATCAGAATATCATTCAGGAAACTTCTGCCATCTCTTCTGTGGTGGCTACGGAAAAGCAAACAGAGCAACAACTCGAATCGCGCGATAAGCAGTTTGTCAGACAACTTCATGATATCATCCAGAGTCATCTCGCCGATTCTGATTTCGGCGTAGAGGATATTGGTGAGGGGATAGGTCTGAGCCGAGTGCAGCTTTATCGCAAGGTGAAGGCAATGACAGGTTCGTCGGTTGTTGACCTAATCCGAAAGGCTCGTCTTGCCAAGGCTCGCCGTTTGTTGGAGAGCCGTAGCATGAGCATCAGCGAGGTAGCTTATGGGGTAGGCTTCTCTTCTCCATCTTATTTCACCAAGTGTTTCAAGGATGAATATGGCATGTTGCCAGGAGAGGTTTCTGCTGTTTAAAGTTTGAATGGCTCAAGAATGTTGAGCAACTTATCGAAATCTGATTTTGAAATGCGACGCCCACGCAAACTTCTTACTTGGGGATAGTCTTCGAAATAAGATTCTTGTGTGGTATACCATTGATGGGAGTTGATTTCTCTTACTTTGAGAAGTTGACTCTCCATGCGTCGTGCAAAACTAGGGTTTACTCTGGAAAGGTAATGCTTTCCGTCTTTCATCTCGATGGCAAGCATCAAGTAGGTTTGTGGACCTTGGGCTTCCTTCTTTTCCCTGACGGTTGGACTGATCTTCCAACCTTTTGTCGAGGTCATCACCCGAATATCCCAACCATATTTTCGGTTCAAGCTGTCCATCATGCCTCGAAAAACAATGCCGTGTGCTGAGGTATCTTTTAGCCCAGTATAGCCAATGATGTAGTGAATCATTTCATGAAGCAATACGCTTTTGGCTTGTTTGTCGGTCATGTCATAATAGGTTGACATGGACAGCTTGAAGTCATAAAGCTTGGTTCGTCCCCAGCGGGTGGCACGCTTGTACGATAGTTGTCCGAGTCTGGTTTTGGCACGAGTTAGTCCCAACTCCGGGACTGGTAGTTTTCCACCGAAGTAGGCGTGGTCGAATCTCTTGAACCACTCTTCCATCCATTCTATAGTGATAATCATAGGTGCAAAGGTACTATTTTTTTCTTGAAAGAAAGAAAAAACGTTCATCTAATGCTAAAAATGTTACAATGAACGGATTTTTGCATCCGATGAAATGATTTTGAAAGCTGGTGTCCGTACCTTTACGTAATTTTGCGGCAGAAATCAAAACAATAACGCTAACAATTAAAATCGTAAAGATTATGAATACCTTATTCAATGGAAAGAACGCAGCCATGGTGCTCGCATTTTCAATCGCTAATGTCTCCGTGGCTCTCGCACAGGATGATAACGCCAACTCCAAGGAGGAGGGCAATCGCAATGTGATGCTCAATGCTGCCAGTGCCAACGGTCCTCGTGAGATTCAGATTGGCTTGCCTTCGGCCGATGTCAACGTGCTGGAAAATGGATTGCCTGTCACCTATGCCACCAATCCTCATTCCGTCAACACCATCTGGCGTGGCGATGCGAGCTTGAGCCACCAGGGACTTCTCAAGATTGCGGAGACTGCCATCACCACGGGCAACATCGGCTATGCCGTCAACTCTTTCACCCAGAAGGGACAGAAGGGATTCAACGGCACGCTCAACTATAAGAGCAATCACTTCGGGTTGCAGGAGTTCTCGCTCAACATGAATGGCGACATGGGCAAGGACTGGTACTATAGCTTCAATATGTATCAGGACTTCGACCCTGGAACCTTCAAGATTAAGTCGACTCCTTACCAGGACCGTACCCAGATATACAAGGCGCTCATCACCAAGAAGTATGCTGGCAACCGTGGCGAACTGACCGCCATGTACAAGTATGCCAACAGCCACAACGTGTACAACTACGCCACCCAAAGCGCACCTTTCATCTATGTGGGCGACGGAAGCGTGAAGGAGTATGGCGACTTCAAGCTCGGCACCACCTCTTATCTGCCTATCGACAACGAGATGACTTACCGAGACATGCGTACTGGCGAGTTGAAGCAGACCACCCTCTATGATGCCTGTCTCAACAAGATGAGCGAGGTGATGCTCATGAACAACTATCGCTTCGACAACGGATTGAACTGGAAGGCTTCCTTGAAGTACGACCATTCTCGTGGTGCGATGGTGTATCAGACTCCGATGTCCATCATCGACCTAAAAAGTGCTGATAACCAGGGTGTATATAATTATATGTATCGTGACATCGACGGACAGACCAAGGCTTACGACGGTCAGTATGTGCAGACCCGCATGTCTTGTCTGAATGCAGGAAAGATAGACGAACTTATGTTCACTTCCGAGCTGAGCAAGCGATTCAAGACATCCACCTTCCGCCTCGGCGTGAACGAGTGGTTCTATCATATAGATTATTGCTCAAATACAACCATGTACGACCAGAGCGTGCCTTCCGACGGAAGCTATGCCTTGCGAGTTTGGGATGCCAACCAGCGAGACAGCTATTTTTACGACTTCAACAAGAACGCCTCTGAGTATTACAAGGGAAGCGAAAACAAGTTGGCTCTCTACTTCACCCACGATTGGGACGTGACCAAGAAGTTGAACCTCTACTATGGCGCCCGATTGGAGTGGCAGAAGCTGAAGGGTGAGAATGCCGCCGTGAAGAATGCACAGGGCGAGTTCGTGGGGCGTTTCGCCGATTACTATCTCGGTGCGACGGCTGCCGATGGAACCAAGATTGCTCCGGCAGACTTGAGTTACAACTGGTTGAACTACGACTTCTCTGTGGCAGCAACCTACAAGTTGACCGACAACTTCGGCTTCACGGGCGACTTCACCTACATCGTGCAGCACCCTAAGTTCGAGGCGTTCGCCCCTGCCACCCTTCCTAACGTGGACAAGATTTCCGTGCCATTGGTTCGTGGAGGCATCTACTACAACAACTCTTGGTTGAGCCTCACCTCGTTGTTCTCTTACATCTCGAAGACCAACAACAACTCTACGCTCAACCTGCAGCATGGCAGTGAGATCAAGGCGGCTCCTCTTACCTACGACATCCAGACATGGGGATGGACGACCGATGCCGTGGCTCATCCTTTCAAGGGCTTCGACTTCCACTTCCTCTTCACTTATCAGAAGCCGACCTACAAGAAGTATGAGACGAGCATCACCTTCAACGATGGTTATGTGGGCAACATCAATGCTACAGGCAACATCGTGGCTGAGATTCCTGAGGTGCTCATCGAGTTGGACCCAAGCTACATGATTACCAAGGACATCAAACTCTGGACTAGCTTCCGTTACTTCAGCAAGACCTACGCCAACATCAACGAAGCTTACTACTTCAATGGTCACTGGGAGACCTTCGGTGGCTTGAACTGGCAGGTGAACAAGCGTTTGGCTCTCGGTTGCACGGTAGTCAACTTCCTCAACCAGACTGGTGCCAAGGGTAGCATCGCCGGTGCCGAACTGATTACAAAGGATGAGGCAAAGGGCATCAAGAACCAGCTCATGACTGGTAGCTACCTCCGCCCATTCACTGTGGAATTCACCGCTTCGCTGAAATTCTAATGTCGCTCTAAATCTTCAAGGCTAAGGATAAAAACAGGATAATATATAAATAAGTATAGGAAAGAAAAGGATAACGCAAGAGAGATTACTAATAGGTAAAAGGAATCTTTAAAAGGTAAACGATTGAGAGAGAATGCCCAGCTCTGCATATATAATTTAATGTATATGTAGGGCTGGCTTTCTTGGTTTATATTGGGCGTATTTCAATAGATTGATAGTCCATATTTCGGAAAAGTGTAGTTTTTGATGTCTTTATTTGTAGGAAAAGTGTAGTTTTTGCTTGGTTATTTCGTAGGAAAAGTGTATATTTGCAGCCGTAAAATCATAGGAAAAGTGTAAATATGCTATATAGAAAGATAGAAAAATATATCGTAAGTCATTTGCAGTCAGAGAATAATAAGATTCTGATTGTGGATGGAGCACGCCAAATTGGTAAGTCGTATATCATACGAGAAGTAGGGAAGAAACTGTTCCCTAATTTTATCGAACTCAATATGGAGACAGATAAGGTGGGCGACCGAAACTTTGCCGATGCCAAGACAGTGGATGATTTCTACTTGGCATTGAGTGCAGTGGCAGGTGATAAGATGAAAGCCAAAGAAGACACCTTGGTCTTCATCGACGAGATACAAGCTTACGGCCATCTGCTTACTTTGCTGAAGTTCTTGCGAGAGGACAACAAGTTTACTTATATTTGTAGCGGTTCTCTTCTAGGTGTTACCTTGAAGACTACCTCTTCCATTCCGCTTGGAAGCATAGAAATCAAGCACATGTATCCATTGGACTTTGAGGAGTTCCTCATCGCCAATGGAGTGGGAGAGCTTGTGCTAGATACGATGCGTAAGAAATTTGCTGCCAGAGAGCCGATGCCCGATGCCGTCCACAATAAGTTGCTTGACCTTTTCAAGAAGTATCTTTTGGTAGGTGGACTCCCCGATGCCGTCAATGAATTCCTGGCAACCAAGAACATAGCGAATATCCGTACCATTCAGCATGAAATACATCATCTTTATGGTGTGGATGCCGCTCGTTATGAGGAATCTCACAATCGACTGAAGATTCAGCGCATCTATGGCATGGTGCCTTCTAACTTGGAAAACAAGAAGAAGCGTATCGTTGCGAAGGATATTGAGGACAAAAAGGGCAAGCGCATGAGCGACTATGTGGAGGAATTTGATTATCTTATCTCGTCAGGCATCACCCTCGAAGTGAAGGCTATCAGCAAGCCAAGTTTCCCTTTGATAGAGAATAGTGGCAAGAACCTACTCAAACTTTATATGAATGATGTCGGCATTCTGACCAGTATATTCTTCGGTACCAATATCAAGGCTGTGCTGGATGATGTGGCGAGCATCAACCTTGGCTCAGTCTATGAGACGGTTGTGGCGCAGGAATTGAAGGCTCATGGTTTCAATCTTTACTATTATGACAACAAGAAAAATGGCGAGGTGGATTATCTGATAGATGACATGGCGAATCTTTCCGTGCTTCCTTTGGAAATCAAGTCGGGCAAGGATTATCAAGTGCATAGCGCCCTGGATAAGTTCTTGCAGATAAAGGAATACAATATCCACCAGGCTTTTGTGCTGTCGAATGCTCAACGGGTAGAGGTGAAGGGCGGTATCACCTATATGCCTATATATTATATAATGTGTATCGAGCCTGAAGCGGCAGGCGATAATTTGTTTATATAATTTTAGCCAACTGAGGAAGTAAAATATAGCCAACTGAGGAAGTAAAATATAGCCAACTGAGGAAACGAATTTGCGCCAACTGAGGAAATAAAATACGGCCAACTGAGGAAATTTGAAAAATAATTAGTATCTTTGCACCTGAAAATCAAATAATTGGAAAAATGGAGTACAAACATAGAATTGCAGACCAAATGCTGTCAAAGAAATTGGCAAGCAAGGGTGCTATCTTGATAGAGGGACCTAAGTGGTGTGGTAAGACAACTACGGCAGAACAACAAGCGAACAGTATCTTGTATATGGACAATCCAGCCTCGTTGGAGACCAACTTGCAAATGGCGGAGATTGATGCTTCTGTGTTGTTGGACGGTGATACCCCTCGATTGATAGATGAGTGGCAGTTAGCACCCAAACTTTGGGATGCTATACGATTTGAGGTGGACCATCGACATGAGGTAGGGCAGTTTGTCTTGACAGGCTCGGCAGTTCCTGCAGAGGAAAAAGATATGCATCATTCGGGTACAGGACGATTTTCTTGGTTGACTATGCGCCCGATGAGCTTGTATGAGTCGGGAGAGTCGAACGGAAAGGTGAGCTTGGCACATTTGTTTGAGACGCCCGAAAAGATAGTTGCCATTAATAAGCTGAAGATAGACGACCTTGCCTTCTTGATTTGTCGTGGGGGATGGCCTTTTGCCTGTGGGTTGCAGGATGAGGCTGCCTTGGCGCAAGCATTCGACTATGTGGATGCAGTCATCAAGAAAGATGTTTCGAGGGTGGATGGGGTGAACCGCAATGTTACGACCACAAGACTGCTGTTACGTTCATACGCTCGTAACCAAGGTTCGCAAGCCACTATTGGAACTATCGTTGCCGACATGATGACGAATGATGAGAATGAAATCAGTGTGAAGACGGCTGGTAGTTACTTGGATGCGTTGCGTAAGATATTTGTGATAGAGGATTCGGAGGCTTGGAATCCAAATTTGCGCTCCAAGACGGCAATCCGTACGGCTAACACTCGATATTTCATCGACCCATCTATTGGTACGGCAGTCTTAGGACTTGGTCCTAAAGACCTTATCAACGACCTCAACACCATGGGGCTTTTCTTTGAGACCCTTTGTGTGCGAGACCTGCGAGTCTTTGCTGATGCCTTGGATGGTGAGGTGTATCATTATCGCGACAAGAATGGCTTGGAGTGCGATGCCGTAGTACATCTTCGTAATGGCAAGTATGGGCTTGTGGAAGTGAAATTGGGAGGCGACAAGCTCATAAATGAAGGTGCGGAGAATTTGATAACTCTTGCAGGAAAGATTAATACCGATAAGATGAATGCGCCTTCATTCATGATGGTGCTTACTGGAACGGGCGACTATGCTTATCGACGAAAAGATGGAGTTTATGTGGTTCCTATCGGATGCTTGAAAGACTAAAGGAAAATGAAGTTATACTTCATAATCCAACAAAGTAGTACTTCAGTGGAAGATGAAGTACTACTTCGTTGGGTAAGTAAGTTAATTAGATAAGTTCTCCTTTGTTGATGTCAACTTTTATCTCGTAGGTATCATCTTCTTTGTAAAGGTCTGCGTATAAAACCTTAACCTTGTAAATCCAAATGCTTTCGGATTGCTTGGAACTGAAAGAAGCATCTAATTTATCTTTTTCAGAAAGCGTCAATCCTAGTTTGTCTATATTTTGCTCAAACGCATATTTTGAAAGGCGTTTGAGCAAAATATAAGCATGTTTTTAGCACTCGTTAACGGACTTTTGACTCGGAGTGTTCGCTTTGAATCCTTGAAAATGAAGCATTTATACTTTAGAACTGATGGATAGGTACAACTTTTATCTGGTACCCATTCTTTTCAATCACCTTTTCTTCATTCATTGTGACGATGAGAAGCTTGGAGCATTTCAGTTCGCCAGCGCACTCGATGAGGCTATCGACCTCTCGCTTCAATGTCTTTTCGGACGACAAGTCGTAGCAAACTTGGATGAGGGAATCGACATGTGTGCCTTGGCGAGTTACGAAATCGGTCTCCTTGTCGTTGCGAGAACGGTAGTAAAAGAGGGATTTCTCGGTATCGAAACCTCTGCGCACTAACTCGATGAACATTTGGTTCTCCAATAACCTCCCGAGGTTTTCGCTCACGCTGAAAGCCTTGGCTTCCACAAAACCGTTATCCACCACATAAACCTTTTGCGGTGCTTTCTTCATC
Source organism: Bacteroidaceae bacterium (assembly GCA_963660215.1). Classification (GTDB taxonomy): domain Bacteria; phylum Bacteroidota; class Bacteroidia; order Bacteroidales; family Bacteroidaceae; genus Prevotella. The sequence continues at coordinate 9,632 of CAVKXW010000021.1, forward strand.
AGCTTCAGTTTGTTGTTGTATCTCGGAAGATAATAAAAGAGGTAAGGCTCTCGCAGATACCCCATAAACTTCTTGGTGGTGGCAACGCTCGAAAAGCCCAGTTCTTCTGCCAGTTCGTTGGCACTGAATGGGTTGCAGAAGTTGGAAACCAAATACATGGCGAGGTTGTTCAGGTCCTCTACATTCCTAACGCTGTGTCTCTTGGCGATGTCTTTCCAAATGATGGAGTCGAAGAGGGTAGAGAGATAACTTTGGGTCAAACTTCTTGCTACCACCGTCTCGGGATAACCGCCATGATGCAAGTAGTCGCTTGTCAAGGCAATGTCTTCTGCCTGAAGGTTGGAGAGACTTTTGTGGTTCCACTCGAAGTATTCCGAGAGGCTGAAAGGCAACATTTCTATCTGGATATATCTACCAGTCAGCAGGGTAGCCATCTCACTGCTCAGCAGCTTGGCGTTGCTTCCCGTGATAATCATGTTGATGCCAAGGCGATACAATTTGGAAACCCACAAGTCCCATCCGTCTAGGTTTTGCACCTCGTCGAGCAAGAGGTAGTCAAAACCTGGATATACCAACTGGAGCGATTCCCAAACCAAGTCATCGTCCCAGGCATTCAGCAGTTTGCCGTCATCAAAGTTGAGGTAGGCGAAGTTCTTGCCTTTTAGCATCAGCAAAGCCTCGGTTGACTTGCCCGTTCTTCTTGGTCCTGTTATCAGTTTGATTTGCTTGCTAGCCAACAGTTCTTCTACGTCATACTTGGTATGGCGTGAGAGATACGGACGAGAAAGTAGCAAGTCTCGCTCTTTTTTTTGGTTGTTGATGATGGTTCTCATTGTCTATTGCTGTCTTGGTGAAACTGCTGCAAAATTAATAAAAATATTCAATAAATGCCATCGTATTGAATAAAAAAAGTACTGATTTTATTCAATACAGCGTATAAAATGAATAAAAACGGAGGTTTTCGCTTGGGATTAGAGGATAAAGTTGTATCTTTGCGCTATGGAAACAAGATTGGAAAAATATAGTATAAGAGTTGTTGGTAAGAATGAAAGGGATGGCTCGCTGCTGGCAGAGCTGCAGAAGGTATGGGAGGTATCCGTTCGTGCCACTCACCACTTCCTTTCGGAATCGGATATAACAGAACTAATACCGCAAGTCGAGGCTGGCTTACGGTATGTAGAGGTGCTTTGGGTAGTTTGCCTTAAAGACACCCAAGAGCCTGTTGGCTTCATGGGAGTCCAAGACCGCAAGATCGAAATGCTCTTCCTGCATCCTGCCCATTTCCGAAAGGGATTGGGAAGGATGCTTGTGCAGCAAGCGTTCGATAAACTTGATGTCGAGTATGTGGATGTCAATGAGCAGAATCCCGATGCCAAGTGCTTTTATGAGCGAATGGGCTTCGAGGTGTTCAAGCGCAATGACTTGGATAGCGAGGGCAGAGCTTTCCCGATATTGGAAATGAAGAGGAAGTGAGAGAAAAAGAATCGTTCATGCACTGCAAAAGATGTTGCATGAACGATTTTTTGTATCCAATGAAACGTGATTGATACAATAATTACGGCTTTTTCCGTACCTTTGCGCCAGAAAACAAAACATAACGCTAACAATTTAAAAACGTAAAGATCATGAAATCCTATTCTATGGTTAATCAGTTTACGAAGGCTGCTTGCCTCACGATGATGGCAACGGCTTCAACTTCTGCTTTCGCTCAGAAGATGAATATCGAATACAAGAATGATACCACCATCATCAAGGTGGAGAATCCTACGAAGTATCTCCTTCTCCCTATCCAGGAAGAGAAGGATGAGGCTCAGGTGTTGCTCGACACTGGCAGCAAGGATGATACTTGGATGGATGTGCGCTTGGCGCAGAATGGTGCCGACTACTATGTGCCTTTTGCCTTGAAGCCTGCATGTGCTGCCAAGGCTAGTAATGCAGCCGGCAATAAGGATGCTATATATAATAAGGTGGCAGTAGTAAAAATCCTTGGCTTGAAGAAAGGTTCGCTCGCTGTGAACTTGATGAAGCTCAGCGATACCTTCGACACCACCAACACCGATTATTATCGTCCTTCCTATCACTTCACTCCGCTCTATGGTTGGATGAACGACCCTAACGGCATGGTGTATAAGGATGGCGAGTATCATCTCTATTTCCAATACAACCCTTATGGAAGCAAGTGGGGCAACATGCACTGGGGACATGCCGTGAGCAAGGACCTCATCCATTGGGAGCATCTCGACCCTGCCATCGCTCGTGACCCTGTAGGTCATATCTTCTCGGGCAGCTCTGTGGTGGATAAGCGCAATACCGCAGGCTATGGCAAGGATGCCATCATCGCCATCTACACCAACAACAGTGTGAACCACGACGAGGTGCAGTGTATGGCTTACAGTACCGACAATGGTCGAACTTTTACTAAGTACGAGGGCAACCCAGTACTCACTCCTTTCGATGGCTTGAAGGACTTCCGTGACCCTAAGGTGTTCTGGTATGAGAAGGGAAAGTGCTGGTATATGATAGTCTCTGCCGACAAGGAGACCCGATTCTATAAGTCGAAGAACCTGAAGAAGTGGGACTATGTGAGTGCTTTCGGCAAGGGAATGGGACAGCAGCCATGCCAGTATGAGTGCCCTGACTTCTTCCAGTTGCCAGTGAACGGCGACAAGAAGAACATGAAGTGGGTGATGATTATGAACATCAACCCTGGTTGCATGTTTGGTGGAAGTGCCACCGAGTACTTCGTGGGTGATTTCGATGGCAAGAACTTCACTTGCTCCGACGCCAGCGATGCCAAGTGGCTCGACTATGGCAAGGACCATTACGCCACCGTTACCTTCTCCAACACAGGCGACCGTGTCTTGGCGATGACCTGGATGAGCAACTGGCAGTATGCCAACCTCACTCCGTTCAAGCAGAACCGTGGTGCCAACGGATTGCCACGAGAGTTGAAGCTCTTCGAGAAGGATGGCAAGTATTATGTGCAGGAAGGTCCTGCCCCAGAGGTGTTGGCTCTTAGAAAGGTGAGCCACGACTTGGGCGATGAGACCGTGGACGGCAACAAGTCTTTCGCAGGTGCTGCCGCCAATATGGAGGGTGCTTTCGAGATTGAGGCAGATGTTACGCCAGATGCCAACGGTATCGCTGGTATCGAGATTTCCAACAACAAGCGTGAGCGTACCCTCATCTATCTCGACATGAAGAAGGGACGCATCGTAACCGATAGAACGGAGAGCGGTCTCACCGATTTCGGCAAGAAGTCTGTTCCTCACGACATCGAGTTGGCTTGGGACAAGCAGCGTGAGGCGCAAGCCAAGCAACCAGCCCGCATCGCTAACTCCATCAACTATAAGAACGACTTCGCCCTCGCCACTTGGGCACCATTGAGCCTTTGCGAGGATGGCAAGAAGACCTACCATGTTGACATCTTCGTGGACAAATCATCTGTGGAACTCTTCGTGGATGGCGGTCGCATCGCCATGACCAACCTCGTCTTCCCTGTGGCTCCATACGAGAACGTGAAGCTCTACACCAAGGGTGGCAAGGCTGAGTTTAAGAATGTAAAGGTACACAAACTGGCACTCTAAGTTCAAATGTATTTAAGAAGGGAGTCCTTCGTCAGTCTCCCTTTTTATTCTCATAACTCCTCGAAATTATGAATAAGTCAATCAAACTAACACTCATCCCGCTGATGCTCTGTTTCTTCAGCATGGGATTCGTAGACTTGGTGGGCATCGCCTCCAACTATGTGAAGGAAGACCTAGACCTGAATGATGCGACAGCCAACCTGTTTCCATCATTGGTCTTCTTCTGGTTTCTCATCTTCTCCGTGCCTACGGGCATGTTGATGAATAAGATAGGTCGCAAGAAGACGGTGCTCCTGTCCTTGATAGTGACCGTCGTGTCTCTGCTTCTCCCTATATTCGGCGAGAGTTTCGGGGTGATGCTCGTGTCTTTCTCGCTGCTCGGCATCGGCAATGCGTTGATGCAGACTTCGCTCAACCCATTGGTGTCTGCCGTCACTACTGGCAAGAACCTTGCCTCCACCTTGACCTTCGGACAGTTCGTGAAGGCAATCGCTTCCTTCCTCGCCCCTTATATCGCCATGTGGGGAGCCATGGCTAGCATCCCTGCCTTCGGACTGGGTTGGCGAGTGCTTTTCCCTATCTATATGGTCATCGGTATTGCCGCAACGCTTCTCTTGGCAGGTACGCCTATCGAGGAGGAAAAGCCACAGGGCAAGGCTTCGGGCTTCTTCGACTGCCTGAAGCTTTTAGGAAAACCTATCGTGCTGCTCTCCTTCATCGGCATCATGTGTCATGTGGGCATCGACGTGGGCACTAACACCACAGCCCCTAAGCTCTTGATGGAGCGTTTGGGATGGTCGCTCAATGATGCAGCCTTTGCCACATCGCTCTACTTCATCTTCCGTACCATCGGATGCTTTACGGGTACAGCCTTCCTCCGTATGATGAGAACTCGCACGTTCTTCGTTATCAGCGTGGTGATGATGGCACTGAGCATGGTGGGCATGTTCTTCGGCGAGAGCAAAATGGTGCTTTATGCAGCCATCGCCCTCGTGGGATATGGTAACTCGAATGTCTTCTCCATGGTGTTCTCGCAGGCGTTGCTTGCCTTGCCAGAGAAGAAGAACGAGGTGAGCGGACTGATGATTATGGGACTTTTCGGCGGTACCGTCTTCCCACTCATCATGGGATTCGCCAGCGATGCCTTCGGGCAGATGGGTGCCGTGGCAGTAATGGCAGTGGGTGTCGCTTACCTATTCACTTACATCCGCAAGCTAGCGTAAATGTAATAAATCTTAAGAAAAAGAGTTATTTATATTAGGAGAAAGAGTTTTTAGTTCTAAGAGATTTTTACGTTCTATGTCGCCGAATGTATGTTCAACGACGTTGAATGCAGGTTCAGCAACGTTGAATGTATGTTCAACGACGTTGAATATAGAATTCTCTTAGGTGTAGTAACAATTATTATTAATAAAAATCATGAATACAGTTAACTTGGACAAGAAATATATCGTAGGTTTGGGTGAGATACTCTTTGATGTATTCCCAACAGGTGCCAAACTCGGTGGCGCTCCTGCCAACTTCGCTTACCACGCAGGTCAGCACGGCTTGCATTCGGTAGCCGTCAGTGCCATTGGCAATGATGCCTTGGGCGACGAGGCTCTCCGCTTGCTCGACGAGAAGCACTTGAAGTATGTGCTCCCAAAGGTGGACTACCCTACGGGCACCGTACAGGTGGAGCTGGATGCCGATGGTGTGCCAACCTACGAAATCAAGACAGGGGTGGCTTGGGACAACATTCCGTTTACCGACGACATCAAGGAGATTGCGGTGAATTGCGGTGCCGTATGCTGGGGCTCCTTGGCGCAGCGCAGCAAGGTGAGCCGTGAGATGATTTATAAGTTCCTCGACCATACGCCAGCCGACTGCCTCAAGATATTCGACATCAACCTGCGCCAGAACTTCTACACCAAGGAGGTAATCTGTGAGAGCATGAAGCGATGCAACGTGCTGAAGATAAACGATGAGGAACTCGTTACCATCGGTCGCCTCTTCGGTTACCCAGGCTTGGACATCGAGAACAAGTGCTGGCTCATCCTCGGTAAGTATAATCTCGACATGCTCGTGCTGACTTGTGGCGTAAACGGCAGCTACGTATTCACCCCTGGCGAGGTATCCTTCCAAGAGACTCCTAAGGTAGACGTGGTGGATACCGTAGGGGCAGGCGATAGCTTCACGGGTACATTCTGTGCCAGCATCCTGAAGGGCAAGAGCATCAAGGAAGCGCATCAACTTGCCGTGGAAGTGAGTGCCTACGTCTGCACCCAGAGCGGAGCTATGCCCGAGGTGCCTGCTGAATACACGAAGTAATGGATAGTTGATATAGAAGTTAATGTTAAAAAGCTTTGCTATACCTAGGTTGGATTAACCTGTGGTTAGCAAAGCTTTTGTTTTATAAGTCGAAGCTATATTTCATCATATATTCTCTTGGTCGTAGCGTAGTGATGCTGTAGCTCATGATGGTGTTGCTGAGCGACTGCCTCTTAAACTGAGAGGTTCCGAAGATGTTGGAGGTAAGGAATGACAGTTCCCATCTCTTTGACTTATAGCTAACTTTGAAGTCGCAGTAGTAGTTCACTCCTAGGTTTTGCCCCTTGCTATGATACAGCTCATTGTCCAAGCTTATCATCCAAGCGCCATTGGGCATGATGTAGAAGCCTAGTTTATGCTCCCAGGAACTGACAGTGGTCAACTTGAATCGCTCGGGTTCTGTCTTGTTCTCTTGTTTGTTGCGTCTGAATGAAGAATATCCTTCGATAGACAGAATGTCGCAAGGACGCATCGAGTAGTCTAGCTTGAGTGTGGCTGAAGTGGTCTGGGCATTGTCCAAACTTTCGCCAATCAACAACTTGTATTGACTTACCATGTACGAACCACCCAACCCAACGTATAGGCTAGCCCAAGAAAACGATTTCGAGATGTTGCCTCTAGTGCCGAATGTACGGGTGGTATAGTCCTTGTCCGTGGCGCTCAAGATATAGACGCTTTCCTCCATGCTGCTTTCGTACAGGATGTTGCCTGTCTTCGTGTTGAAGAAAGGGCGTATGTTGAAAAACAAGCCTTTCAGGGGATTGGTGTACTGATAGCCCACTGTAAATGCCGCTGTTCTCTGGGTTGCTACTTCTCCTCTGTTTTCCTTTTTGTTGCGATAACTCGTAAACAAAGGGGTGTCATAAATCTGCTTGCCCATCAGTGGGGAGTTCATGATGTTGGCAGTTGCCGTAAACTTTGACATGCCCGATGGCTCCCAGGTCCAGTTCAGACGAGGTTCTATGAACGCTTGTGTTTTCTTTGACTCTCTGTAGCTTTGGTGAAGGGCATTCACTTTGACAAAGGCGTTTACCTGGTGCGAACCAAACAAAAAAGACATGGAAGGCTGCCAGTATATCGTGTTTTGCTGATAGGTGTCATCAATCTTTTGCTGGTCGTAGCTGGTTCCCAATTCGTTGTTTATATAGTGCTTGCCTATCTTCTGCTTGTATTTCAAGGATGCCGCCGCAGAAAAGAACTTGAGGTTTAGCTTCTCCGTCACGTTGTTGATGGTGAGCAACTCGCCCGGTAGATGTAAATAAGACACAAGTCCTCTTGCCTCATAGACGTTTCCCGATCGGGTGGTGTGCGAAAGGCGGAAGTTGTCTGCAAGGTGCTGTCTGTGGGGCTTGACGAGCATTTCTGTCATTTGGTCGTTGACTTTGGAGCTACCGATACTCTTGTTGATGTTGATGTCACCTTGAAGTTTGTTGCTGACGAATGTCTTCGCAGCATTCCTTTGGTAGTTTATCTCCCCCTTCCACTGGCTCTTGTAGGTCGTTGCCTCCTGCTCCTCTACTACGACTGGTAGGTCGGCAAGGGTCAGGTAGGTGGTGGAGCGATAGCTTGCCATGTCCGTCTTGTCTATCAAGCCATTGCCTTGTAGGCGTATGTCCGTGTCTTTGTTTAGCTTGAGCAGCCAGTTGCCTGCCAACAGGTGGCTGTGGTTGAAAGTGTATCTTTCTCTGTCTATATTAGCAGATCCAACGCTTAGGAGTGATAATATCCCCTCCTCGTTGTTGTTCGGGTCGGTGAGTAGATTGTTCATGCCGTTGAACCGAGTGATTTCTGCTGCAATGTTCTTTCCAGTATTGTTTGTTTTATACATGGCGAGGGCTTGCTTGCTCTTGTTGAATTGCATTCCCATGATACGTCCGTCGTAGAGAACGTCTTCTCCGTATCCCAGCCCTAAGTCGGCTACTCCTGTCCATACATCCTTGGATGTGTCCTTGAGCACTAGGTTCAGGGCGGCTTGGTCGCTGAAGTTGATGCCCCTGAGAGATTTCACAGGCTGGTGGTTCTTCAATACTTGCACACTCTTGATTTTATCTGCCGATATGTTCTTGTTGGCAATACCATATTGATTTCCCATCAAGTCGAGTCCTTCGATGTAGAACTTGTTGATAGGCATCCCTTGATAGTTGACAGATCCGTTCTCCGATACTTCCAACCCCGGCATTTTCTTGATGACATCGGCTATGCTCCTGTCTTGTCCTTGCTTGAATGCGTTGACGGAGTAGGAGAGAGTGTCTCCCATGGTTCGTATCTTGGAAGCCTTGACTTTCACTTCCTTCAGCTGGAATTTTCCCGCTTTCATCGTGATGGTCATACCATCTTTCATGTTTGAAAAAGGGATGTTGAGCGTTTCGTACCCCATGTATCTTACTGTAACCTTTTGGGGCTTGACCGAGTCGGGGATGGCTAAGTCAAACGCACCATTTCCATCTGTTATGGAAAAACAGATGGTATGATTGTTGCTGCCAAGTGCTATGACATTGGCACCTTCTAGTATATCTTTGTTCGAGTCTATGACTTTTCCCCTGATGGTTTGCGAACATATGTGGGTCGCATGAAGGAGAAATACAAAGACTAATAGGAAACTAATCTTCCAAGAAGATTGCGGTCTTTGGTTTGTAAACGATAGGTGTTCCATCGGCGTTCCATCCTTTTAGGTCATAACCAAATCTCTTTTTGCGAAATTCGTAAGGATTATGGGCTTCTTCGATTTTCATTTCTTGAAAATCCTTTCGAGTGCATTTGATTGCTTTGCTCAAATTGGGGGTAGGTAGTACCTTTTTAGGAGTCCTAACCTCTATGGCATCAAATATAGCATTACCCAAATCCTCTTTGGCATATAGGATAGCACCAGGAAGACCATGAAGTTTCCATGGACCAACTGAAAAAGGAATTTCTGTTGTATAATATACATGCCATTTATGTCCGTGATATGTCCCAATGGCAGACAGACAGTGATATTCTGCAATAATGGTGTCTTGGTCTGTTAGTTCCCATTTTATCGGTTCTATATTCTCTGTATAATAAACGTCTTTTCCCATGAATTCAAATTCTGTTCGTTCTCCTTTTTGAGGATAGTTGGTATAAATATAGTTTAATAATGAAGGATTGGGGTATTTAGCCCTTGCTTTCATCATTTCAGGGAAACCTCCACCAGCTTTTTTTACACTATCTGACGCTTCTTTTCTTGCTCGATCCCATCTGTCGCAAAATATATAATACTTATTCCCTATGGATAAGAGCATTTCCGTTTCTCTTGTTCTTTCTTCTACCCTAACTTTTACAGAAGCAAGGTAATGGATATTGACGATAGAAGAATCTAGAATCTGGGCAAATGCTGCCAGATGTATGAATGAAAAAATAATGATAAATATATGTTTCATACGTAAAAGAAAAGGGGAACTTAATCCTCTTAATTTAGGATTTAAAACCATACATACAATCTTCAATTGTACGTTTATCTAACTCTGCTGCTCTTTGTTCATCAGACCAATCACTTGGAACAGGGTGAACTGTGCCACAATCTGTAATGATAAATGATGGATCATGATCCTCTGTGTCTGGTTCTTCTGCAAATGCACAGAAACTACATGCTGTTAGCATGAGAATACTACAAAATACCTTTTTCATAGATTTAAAATAATTAGTTCAACATAATGTTATTACTCTCTTATATTCATGTTGCAAATATATGAAAATAGTTGTAGATGACAAAATAATTAAACATCTATTAATAAAATATTTGCAGTATGTGCTGTTTTTTAAACAAAATGTTTTGTAAAATCGGTTTTTTTGTTTCTTTTTGAAAAAAACTGTAGCCGCTACTGGCGTGCGCTAGTAACGGCTACTTATAAATGTTATTCTGTTAATTCCGTTCCCATGTATTGCCCTTTTCGGGTTGCAGGAACTCCGTATTTCATCCATGCTGGTTCGGCGGCTCCCTTCATGTAATGGTCGAAGAACTGCTGGAGGCGAATGCTGAGGTCCTTGCAGTTGCGACGCTCTACCAGGTTGTGCTCCTCCTTGTTGTATTCCAGCATCCAGACCTTCTTGCCCAATCGGCGAAGAGCCATGAAGTACTCGATGCCTTGGTACCATGGCACTGCTCCATCGTTGTCATTGTGCATGATGAGGAGAGGTGTCGTCACCTTGTCTGCCTTGAAGAGAGGAGAGTTCTCTAGGTAGAGGTCAAGGCCTCCTTTGTCCCACAAGGTGGCTCCGATACGACTCTGTCCATGCTCGTATTGCATCTGGCGGCAAACTCCAGAGCCCCAGCGGATGCCACCGTAGGCGGATGTCATGTTGCTGACGGGTGCTCCTGCCCCGGCTGCACAGAAGAGGTTGGTGCGTGTCACGAGGTAGGCTGTTTGGTAGCCACCCCAGCTCTGTCCTTGTATCGCCATCTTGGTGCTGTCGATGAAGCTGTGTTGCTGGCACATCGCCTTGACTCCCGAAACGATGCAGTTGTAGGCGCTCTCGCCTGGATGTCCTACCTTGTACACAATGTCTGGTACGAACACCACATAGCCACGGCTACAGTAGAAGGCGATATTCACGGTGGAGCGGCTCGGACGTGGGTCGATGTAGTTGTACAAGGTTTCCGAACGCTTTTCGTAGAAATATGTCATCATCGGATATTTCTTGTCGGGGTCGATGTTCTCTGGCACATAGAGCAGACCGTCGAGAGGCGTGCCGTCGAAGGCATTCCAGTGTACTAGCTGGGCGTGTCCCCAGGAGTATTCCTTCATCTGTGGGTTGATGTCGCTGAGGCATTGCTCGCCTTGGAAGTGGCCGTCGCTAACATACATGTTGTACGAGTGGCTGAAGTTGCCTTTCTTGTAGGCGAAGACATTGGCGTTTTCGGCTTTGTATACATTATTGTATGTAAAGGTGTCCAGAAGGTTCAGCTTGTAGGAGTCCTTGTCGTTTACTAGCACGGTTGCAAAGCCGTTTCTCTTGGTCGTTTCGTCGAAGGCGGTCATGTAGAGCTTTCCATTCTCGGCTATCGCCTCCTTGCCGTCCCAATACTTGCAGTATGTGGCGGGATGGTTGTCGTATGTCTGGTGGCGGAGCTGTATGCACTTGCTTCTGCCGTTGCCATTGGTCAGGTTCTCGAATCCATTTCCGTCTGGATTGAACTTCCAGATGTCGTATCGGTCGCTGATGAGTACGCTCTGGTCGCCTTTCGTCCATAGCGGTCTGCGGTCGTATGGCGATGGATAGTTAGGATGGTCGTCCTCTTCGTCGTAGAAGTTGACACCAGTCTTCTGGGTGAAGTTCACGGTCTTTCCGCTTTCCACGTTATAGCTGTAATAGGCGGAATCGTTCATGTTGTACCATACGATGTACTTGCCGTCTGGGGAGGCTTGCGCACGAGTGTTTACCTTGGTGGCGATGTTCTTGCGCTCGCCGTTTATCAAGTTGACAAGTGCCAGGTCGGTATAGTTGTCGTCATCCCATTGTGAAGGGATGTAATACTTGGTGCGGTCTTGCGACAAAGCCCAGTCGCTGTTGCCTTGGTCTAATACGCTTACCCTGTCCCACATGGCAGTGGTGAGGGGAACGAGCTCCTGTGGGTTGTCTAGGTTGACGACGGCAAGGTAAGTCTTCTTCTTGGCTTCCTCTAGGTTTATCTTCTGCTGGGGCTGGATCTGGTAGTCTTGGTAGTTCCAGATGTCTACCTGTGCGGTCTCAGCCTCGATGATGGTCGTGTCCTTGGGTGCTCTGTATGGAGCGATGCCTAGGAGGATGCGCTTGCCGTTCTCAGAGAATCCAGGCTGGCTGTTCTCGTTTATGCCCCAGCCCGAAGGGAGTTTTTTGCCGTATCCTTGTGGCAGGATTTCCTGTGCCTTGCCGTTGCTGACATAGTAGAGGGAACAGTGCTTGTTGCCTGTTGTGGTGGTGTCAGTGGAAGCCAGGAACACCATTTGCTTGCCATCTACGCTATACTTTGCGCTGCCATAATATTTCTTGCCTTGCGAGAGCAGGGTAGGGGTCATGGTAGCCAAGTCGTATAGGGTGGCAGAGGCTTTCAGTTTCTTGTTCTTCTTGTCGGGGTTCACAAGCACGGTCAGGCTGCTGGCATCTGGGTTGATGGCATAGCTCGCCACGTTCTTGACGGATGTCTTCTTGCCTGTGAGTGTGTTGACAACCACGAGGATGTCGCCGTCCTGCTTTTCCTTCTCGGCTTTCTTCTTGTTCTTGTTGGGAGCCTTGGATTGGATGTAGGCTATGTAATTGTTGTTGTCGATGCCTGTCTTGTACGACTTCATAAGCTCGTACTTGGTGATGGTCCACTTGCCGAAGTTGACGATAGCCAAGGAGTCCTTTGGCATCTTGTCTTTCTTGGTGTTTTTGTTTCTTGCCTTTCTTATCTTGGCGAATGGAGCCTTGATCTGTACGCATGCCGTCTGGTTGTCTCGCGCGATGTTGGCTTTGTAGCCACGAGGCAGCAGCATCTCCTTGCCGTCGCTGAGGCGGCGGACTACGAGCTTGCCATCACCTTCCTGCGGATTTACCTCATAGACTAGGTATTTGCCGTCGGATGTCAACTGGGTGTTTTCGATGCTTTTCCAAGCATCGTAGACGGTGTGATCCAATGGCTTCTTCTGGGCTGGTGCGGCTAGCGCAGCCAACAAGAAGAGGTGGAGAACGAGTAGCTTTCTTTTCATAATCGAGTCGTATTTTTTAGAAAAAGGAGTTAAAACCAACACTCATGTTGGCTTAACTCCTTGACTTTCGAGAGATTTTATTATTGTTTCTTTTGGAAAGAATTTTATTCCTCTGGGCTAGAAATAGCCGAGTTGTAGTCGATTTCCTTGTTAGGAATAGACCATGTCCAGCCATTGTGCTCGCTAGGTTGGATGGTTACGGCAAAATCGGCATGGTAACTACCGCCTTGCTTAGAGCTATGGCGAACGATAGGTAATCCCCAACGCTTATAGTTGAACCAGTCGTGGCCTTCTCCAAACAGCTCAATGCGGTTGTACAGGCGAACTTCTTCAAGCAGGTTGTCGCCAGTCTTGGTGCAAGTGTATTCTGGGTTGCGAGGCTTGTTTAGTTCCACCAAGAGTTGCTGTGCCTCAAGTTCCTTGTTGAGATGGCAATCTGCCTCTGCCTCGATCAAGTACATCTCGGCGGAACGGAACAAGTTGACCTCGCCTATACCTGGCTGTGCCTTGGCTTGCATCTTGAACGACATGTAAGCGAATACCTTGGTTGTGCTAAACAGCTTTGATCCATATTCTGACTTGGCTCTTGCCGAAAGAGCATTTCCTGCCAAGTTGTTCGAAGCTGTGTAGGCCTGTCCCTTAGGGTCCAGGAACAACTCGCGACGAATGTCGGTCTCAGGAATCTGGTCGTACAATTCCTTGCTGATACCCACAGGATAGTTTCGGCAGACGCTTGCGCTGGAGTTTGAGGATTCGTAGGCAAAGTACTGATAGTAGTACAGGGTTTCTTCCTCAGAACCATAGAGGTTCCATATCCACTCCTGATTTGCGGTGTTGAAACCGCCGTCGGTATAGTCGGCGTTGCTCATGAGTGGGTAGCTCTTGCGTGCCAGTGCAGCATACTTTGCCGCAGTAGACCAGTCTTCACGATTCAAGGCTGCTCTTGCATAGACGGCGTAGGCTACGTCGAGGCTAGGGAGGTAGGTCTCTGACTTGCTACGTGTCTTGCCTGATTCAGTGAATAGCTTGATGGCTTCGTCCAAGTCGTTGTAAATCTGTGCATAGCATTCTCCCAATGTAGAGGTTGGCATTTCATCCTTGGATTCGTCGATGCGAAGCACTACGCCACGTGATGCGCCATTGTTGCTGTCCATCCAACGCTTGGAGTACAACTGTACCAACATCGAATAGCTGTATGCGCGAAATACCAAGGCCTGTGCTTTGTAGAAAGCTTTGTCTGCCTCGCTACCTGTTGCCTCGTCTGTACGACAGATGATGGTGTTGGCGTTGCCGATTACCTTATAATAGTAGTACCATGGATAGTATGTGTATAGCGAAGACGCATACTGCATGTACTGACCGTTGATGATGCTTTTCCATCCCGTCAAGTTGTTCTTCTGGTAGTCATTGCCAGGATAGTTGCCGTACCAAGTCTTGATGGTGCCTTCGCCATTGCATCCTTGCTGGCTTAAATATTGCAGAGACATCATTTTAGACAAGCCGTTGACTGCCAACTTGATGTTTTCCGTTGTTCCAAATATGGTTTCTGTGCCAGCAGACGAATTAGGTGTCAGATTCAAGTAATCACTGCTGCAAGATGCTGTCAGCATCAAGGCACAAGCCGATAATATATATAAACTTTTTCTCATTGTTTCTTTTTGTTTTGACATTATACTCTAGAACTTAACATCCACTCCGATGGTGAACACACGTGGTGTAACCAAATAGCTGGTGTGATAGCCATTGAACGACTGCTGTGGGTTCATACCTCTGCGCTTGGTCAGGGTAAATACGTTCTCGCAAGTGAAGCTCAAACGCACAGACTCGAGTGTGAGTGGCTGAATCCATTCCTTAGGCAAGCCATAGCTGAAGTTGAGGTTCTTGAATACCAAGTAGCTGCCATCGATAAGCCATCTAGAAGATGATGCGTTGTTGGTGCTATTCATAGAGCTGTTGATCTGTGGAATACCGTCTTTCCAGATACGATCAGGCGAATCCTCGGTCATTCCTTCTGGCACGCCGCTCCAAGCTTTCAAGATATCCTTGTGGTGGTTCGAAGGTGATGTGCCTGTACTCATCAAGCCTGAATAAGCTGCATCGTAAACCTTGCCACCGATGGAGTAGGTGAACATGGCTGCCAATGAGAATGACTTGTACTTTACAGAAGGAGTGAAGCTACCGTATACCTTTGGTATGGCAGAGCCTTGGAACTCCTTGATGGCATAAGAGGTATTGTTGACATAATACTGGTCTCCTATCTTTGTGACATTTGCAGTGATGTCGTTGCCATCTGCGTTACCTACGACCTGACCGTCTTCCGTGGTCACGTGATAGTCTTCGAGGTTTGCCTTGTAGAGGGAGTTACCTGTCATCTGGTCAACACCTGCGTATGTGTATGTGAAGAACTCGTAGCGGCTCTTGCCTTCCACAATCTTGTAAGAACCCGAGATGATACCATCCTTGTCTTGCTCTGGGAGCTTTACGATCTTGTTCTTGATGAAAGAGGCATTGGCGGCAAAGTTTACTGTCCAGTCCTTGTTCTTGAAGATGTCTACGTCTGTGTTGATTTCGAAACCCTTGTTTGAGATGGTACCCAGGTTGCGTGTGATGGTAGCCTCGGCAGATGAAGAGCTGGTGCCACCGGCAGACAGAGGCAAATACACATTGAAGAGGAGGTCGCGGTTGCGCTTGTCGAAGTATTCTACGCTGAGGTTCCAGCGGTTGAAGAGGCGAGCGTCGAGACCGATGCCGATAGACTCGCTGGTTTCCCACTTCAAGTCGGTGTTAGCCAACTGTGTGAGGTAGTAGGCACCACTGTTGGAGTTCTGGTTGGCTGTATACAGTGCCATGTATGCATAGTAGCCTGCGCCAGCATCATTTCCTACAGAACCATAGTCGGCACGGAACTTCAAGTTGTTGACCCATGTTACAGGCTTCATGAAAGCTTCCTTGGTGATTACCCAGCTTGCACCGATACTGCCGAAGTTACCCCAACGGCTCTCTTTGGCAAAGCGGGATGATCCGTCGCGACGCCAAGATGCCTCAACATTATATTTCTCCTGATAGTCGTAGCGTACACGACCTAAGTAACTCTCTGTGCGGTAACGGTTGCTGTATCCGTCGCCAGAGGTGAGATTGTTGAAGTTGGTGAGGTTGTCCTTGCCTTCAAATGTCTGGTTGGTCTTATATATATAGGTGTAGTCATAGCTATAGCTATAGTTCTCATGACCGAGCAACACGCCGATGGTGTGTTGACCAAAGGTGTGGTTATAGTTCAGTTGTTGCTGGAACGTATAGTTCTTGTAGCGATATATCGTGCGGCTGGTACGTCCGTTGTTTCCCTTGCCATCGCCAATCAAGGCACTGTTGTAGGTGCGGTTCTCTTGATTGCGTACATTGAGCTCTCCCTTTACTGTGAACGTGAAGTCGTTCAGGAATTTGAAGTCCATGTAAGCGGAGCTCTGAATCGTATTGCGGAAAGTCTTGTCCTCGTTCAGCTCGTTCTCCCAGATGACATGGCGGTCGGCATATTGGTTACGGGTCTGTACCGTGTTGCCATCGGCATCTTGGTATGAGCCTGAGTCGTATTGCTTGTTGCCGAGGGCATCAAGCTGGTAGCTGCCGTCTGCATTGTGGAGATGCACTGGATAAATAGGCGCAATGTTGCGGCAATACATGAAGGCGTTGGTGTAACTGCCTGAGCTGTTACCATTGGTATAATTGGTCTTTTGGTGTGAGGCGCTCAGTGAGAAGCCTGTATTGAACCATGTCTTTGGACGGAAGTTCATGGCTGCACGACCATTGAGACGCTCAAAGTCTGAATTGGATACGTAACCCTTTTCGTTCAAATATCCTACAGAGAAGTAGTAGTCGCTCTTGGCAGATGATTGGCTACCACTGAAGTTGTATTCCTGGCGGTGGCCCCTACGGATGGCATTCTTGTACCAGTCGAGGTCATCTTCGTATCCGCTAAGGATTTGGGCGTCTGACACCAACTTTCCGTTGGCATCGAAAAGTTCGTCGTCGGCTTTGTTGTAGATATTCAGGTAAAGTTGGTCGCTAATTAAGTTCTTGCTAGCGTATTCTGCTGCGGTAGCGGCATCGTCGCCCGAACTCATTCGTGAATTGCGGAGGTTCATCCAACTTACTTCCATGAACTGGCGATCATTCAAGAGTTCGTATTCCTTGATACCACGAGAGTAGGAACCTTGGTTCATCTTGAGATTGAAGGCCATCTTCTCGCCCTTGCCACGCTTGGTGGTAATCAGGATGACACCATTGGATGCACGGTTACCGTAAAGGGCACAGGATGCTGCGTCCTTCAATACGGTAATGCTTTCTATATCATTTGAGTTGAGGTCGGAAATGTTACCTCCGAAAGGTACGCCGTCCAATACATAAAGAGGTGTCGCAGAACCGTTTACAGTTCCGAAACCGCGGATTCGGATGGAAGCGTCTTCTCCTGGCTGACCGTATGTGCTGTTGATTTGGATACCAGAGGTGGTACCTTCGAGGGCAGAAGTTACGCTCGATACAGGGCGCACCTCTATCTGCTTGCTGTCTACCTGTGTGACGGCACCTGTCAAGGTCGATTTCTTGGCAGCGCCATAAGCCACCTGTACCACAACCTCGTCGAGCGACTTGGAGTCGGAACTCAAATAAATCTTCATGTTTTCGCCAACCTTCACGGTCTTGGTCTGCATACCGATATAGCTGACTACCAAGTTGGCACCTTTCTTGACGTTTTCCAAACGGAAATGTCCGTCAATGTCGGTTGCGGCACCTGTCTTCGTGCCTTGTACTACGATGGACGCACCAATGACTGGTGAGTCATCTTCACTGGAAAATACAGTTCCTGAAACTGTGGATTGAGCCAAAGCTTTGCCCCCCCATATTAGGCAGAACAATGCAATGAGCATCAGCGATAATCTTCTTTCCATAAAATTCTCTCTCTTATATTTAATTATACTTAAAAATGTTATCGACTGCAAAAATAACAGAAATTCCTTATATGACCAAATGTTTTGAACATAAAGTTGCGAAAAAGACGCATTTTTAACACTTTGGATGTAAAAATGCTGGATTTTGCTTCATAAATCTATAATAATGGTGTAAAAGTAATCAAGATGGCTTCTTGCGGAAGCCTCCAAGCTTGTTTTGCATACCTATTATGATAATAGAAAGCGTTTTTTCGTATAAATATTCTTTCGTTTGGAATAAAAAGTGTATCTTTGCACCAGTTTCGATAAAAATGCATATAGGCTTATGGTAAAAACGAATCTATTGAGATATATCTTGTCCGCACTCTTGGTGTGGATGGTGTCCAGTGGCATGATGGCGCAAGGAAGCGTGCCACACAAGACTATTATCTTTGATGCGCCGGACAGTAGCGTGGTGTTGCCTCCTTTCAGGGAGAGTTTCCAGGCTTTGGCAAAGAACCGCCAAATCTATAATGCCTATAACGACAGTATCTTCTTGATAAAAGACCATAACCAGTGGGTGAACTTCTTCCGCCGTCGTGCGCTGAAGAACCACCAGATTTATGCAGCAAACAAGGTATTGCTCGGCAATATCTTCGATTATTTTGAGAGGGACACGACTTATTCCCAAGCTTATGTACTCCTCTTTGAATCCTATTTTCATGATTATCGTGCCAAGGCAAAGAGTGACCCCTTCATGACGCTCAAGGTGTGTAAGATATTGGAAGGGTATAATGAGGTCTGTCCCGATAGCATGTCCTTGTCTGTTCTAGTAAACGAATGGTTAGGTCAAGTATATCTACAGTTGTATAACTTAGGCAAGGATACGACTAACCTTCGTATGTCGAGCATATACTTCAAGAAACTGATAGCTCCTGATATTGTAAACAATATGAAGAATGGAAAATGGGGAGAAATGATGGCTTGGCACCAATTATCACAAAATACATTCTTGGTAAATAAGTGCATTTCTCTGCAAGAGCATAATGAGTATTTCGGCAGGTTGAAGGAGTGGTATCAGGTACACAAAAATGATACGCTCTATTCTTCAGTATCAAGGCGAAACATACAGAGAACTATATTGACTCACGACGAAAACTTGATTCGCAATGTTTATTTCGCGGATTCCACCATCATGGACAGGCAAGTGGCTGATTCGATGATGGCAAAACTAGTGGAACGTAATTTAGCAAAGAAAGAACTGGATGACATTACTATGTCTCGCACCCTATTGATGCAAGTGAAGCTGAACCAGATAACGGCAAGCCAATCGGTGGAGACATTGTTGCGTCGCTATCAGACGAGATGGAAGAATTTGAAAAAAATGAAGCTCGATGCCTCGATGTTGTCCGATTATTTAAAGCCTTTCTATACGTTTTTCTATCTCAACGACCTATCGGAACAGCCTTTCTCGAAAAAGAGAAGCATCGTAAGGCGTATGTGCAATGAAATAGAACTGGCTTATCGACAACGTTTGGACCAACAGGATGATATAAGATATATAAACTCACTCATTACCCTTACCACATACGAGCGAATTACTAAGTATCTGACCCCAAAGGAGCGCATCCGTTTCCTCAATGCGTTGAATGTGGCGACACAGGTAACGACATACGCCCACTCTGTGCACGTTGCGATGATAGCTGAGACCTTGATGGATGGTATCCTGAAGTATCAGCCTCGTTTGCTCGTGGGCACGCAGAATTATAGCTTCGTGGAGGATGTGAAGCGCGACCGTAAGAAATTGCTCGCCTTTGCGCATGATGCGGCGATGTATCACGACCTAGGCAAAAACTCCATCATCTCGGTGGTGAACAACGACTATCGCCCTCTCACCGACGAGGAGTTTACCATCATCAAGCGTCACCCTGAGTTGGGATTGCAATATCTGGAGCTGGCTCCAGAGTTGGCTAAGTTCCACGATACGACGCTAGGGCACCATAAGTGGTACAACGGCAAGGGGGGCTATCCCGACAGCTTCGACAACACCCAGTCGCCTTCTCGCTTCTTGATAGACATCATCACCCTGAGCGACTGTATGCAGGCTGCCACCGAGCGAGTGGGACGAAACTACAAGGGCGATAAGACCTTCGATATGGTTATGGCTGAGTTCCGCCGTGACGCTGGCACGAGGTATAATCCAGACCTTGTGGCGTTCATCGACAAGCATAATGATGTGGCAGAGAAACTTGCAGCACTCGTGAATGAGGGCTGGGTGGAAATCTACTATAACATCTACAGCCAGTTTATGAAATAAAAAAATCCCAGGGCAAAATAGCCTTGGGATTTTTTTGTCATATCATTTCATGTGGGTATTCATTATTCCTCTTTCTTATCTTCTATTTCCTTGCATACAGCCATCTCTGTTCCACGATAAAGCACGACAAGCTTGTGTAGGTGGGTGGTCTTGGTAGCCTCTCTCACGATGTCGCTGTCGGCATAACGGCAAATTTGTTCGGATGCCTTCTCGAAGAGAGTTTTCACCTCTTCGTCGCCGGTGCCCGACTTGCAGTATTTCAATTCCACGATGTAAGAGTCGGTCATGTCCTTGAATATATCCTTGAGCGGACAAAGGAAGATGTCGGCATAGCCACCATCGTTGTCGAGCTCTGAGATAGGACGGTAGAAACGACATTGGCTGGTCATGGCGAGCGTAAAGCCATGCACGAAGGCCTCTCCTTTCTGTTTGTCACGTTGTGAAGAGTAACGCTTCAGGCAATCGGCAATGTATTCGAAGTAAGGCTTGAATTTGCCATCGTATGCCATTTGGCTTTCCAGTTTGTTTTTGTCGTATGGCTCGTAGGTGAGGTCGTTCTCCTTGTACGTGTCGAGAAGATACTTGTACATTTGGTCTCGAACTACCTCATTAGGGATGACGAACTTGGTGGCTCCCTTGTAAGTACCATCTATGGTTACCATGCCGAAATAGAAAAGGAGACTCAGGAAGTTGTCTGGGTCGTTGATTCTCTCGGCAGGGAAGTTCTCGTTGAGCGTGCCTGTTACATATCCCTTGGTTACGAGTTGCTGGATGATGCTGGCATCGTGACTGAACGACTTGTCGTGACGGATAAGCATACGCACTTTCTCATAGTCGATGCGCACGTTGGTCTCCACCATGTTCTTTGGTATCTGATAGCCGGCATCAATATAATTACTGAGAAAGTTGAGAACCATCACGGAATTATACATGGTTGTTCTTCCGTAAGATTCTTCTGCAAAGCAATAGTTGTCGTACCAAGGCTTCATAACCTTGATAAGCTCATCGGCTGTATGATTGAATGGTAAGATGCTGGCATAGTATTCTAACATCTCGCACACTTCTTCCTCCGTGAATCCCGTCATCTCATTGAAGCGAGGGTTGAGCGAATAGTTGGTGCCGATATTGAAACCACTAGTCAGGTCGTCCATCGTTACAGGACTTACACCTGTCACAAATACTCTTCCTAGCGAACCACCAGCAGCGCCCTTGATGGTATTGAAGAAGCGACGCAAGTAACCCTCGCCATGTGTCTGGTCACGATAGCGATTGAAATGCTCCTCGTTGGCAAGTATCATATTGGTGAAGTTGTCGTACTCGTCGATGAAGAGGTATATCTTCTGACCAACCTCCTTGCATTTCTCGCAGAGGAAGGCAAGCTGTTCTATGGCTCCATCCTTGGTATTCATCTCCGCCTTGATGCCAGAAGGTAAAAGGTGGGCATATCTGTCGCAGAAGCCGCCGAAACGGATATTGCAGTGTCCATCCAGTCCCTTCTTGTAATTATCAAGGTCGCCCACAACCTCTGCAAAGTTGAGGTGGATGACGAGATATTTGTTGTGCTCAGGTGTCGGGTTCTCACCGATATACAAGCCACCGAATATTTGTTCAAATTTGTCTGCCTTGTTGATGTCGTAATAGGTTTCGAGCATGGAGAGGGTAAGGCTCTTGCCGAATCGGCGAGGGCGTATGAAGAAGAAGTACATATTGGATTCTTCTATATCCTCAATGAATGGGGTCTTGTCTACATAGTAGCAGTCCCTTTCTCTGATATCCTCAAAATTCTGCATGCCGTAAGGTATGCGCTTGCGATAGATTCGCTTTCTTCTTTCTATCTTTGCCATGGTCTTGTCGTTTTTAAAAACTTTTGTGCAAAGTTACGAAATAATTTTTATAAGTCGCAGATTTTGCTGAAAAAAATATCCTAAGATACTTTCGAAAGTATCTTAGGATACATTGCAAAGTATCTTAAGATAGTTATTGATGTATCTTAAGATACTTTTTTATAGGGATTTTACTTCTGGCATTCCTTGCAAGGAGTCCAAGGCTTCAACTGCTTGAAGAAGTCGT
>CAVKXW010000022.1:0-30611 GCA_963660215.1 Bacteroidaceae bacterium
CACTGTTGAAGACAGATACATTGAGAGCTGAGTTCTGCATCTTGGCTGAAATGCGGATAACTCCCCCTGCCTTCGTATGTTTCAAGGCATTGGTGAAGAGATTGCCCAGTATCTTCTCAAACTTATCGCTGTCCATCCACACCTGATAGTCCTCGTTCTCAGACATCACCAACTCTAACTGGATGCCCTTAACCTTGGTAGACTCCTCGAAGGCTGCTACCTGTCTGCGTAGTTCCTCTGCAGCATCCACCCTAGCTACTTTCAGTCTGAGGGCATCGGTCTCCAGTTGGTTAAAGTCAAGCATCTGGTCTATCAGCCTCAGCATTCGGTTCACGCTCATACAAACCCTGTTGAGGGTCTGGCGTACAGGGGCTGGCAACGACTTGTCGGAAGACAAAGCCAACAGCGGACCAGCGATGATGGTGATAGGATTACGAAACTCGTGCGAGATATTGGCAAAGAAACTCATGTTCATCTCCTTGGTATGTTTCTCCCGTTCCTTCTCCTGCTGCTCCTGCAACAAGAGGAGATGATTGGTGCGCTCCCTCAGATAAAGGTAGTTGATAAAGTAGATGATGCCACCGATGATGCAGACATAGAGAAACCACGCAGCCGACGATTGCCAAGGGGCTGGCTGGATGATGACCTCTACATTGCGTGTCTGGAGCGGAGGCAAGTCTGGCGAGGTGATGAGTCGCAAACGGAAGGTATACTTGCCTGGATCTAGGTCTGGGAACTCAGCCTCATGTTCGTAAGTAGGGGTACGCCACTCGTGGTCATAACCCTCTAGCATATATTGGTACATCAGTGCCGAACGACGGCTGTAGTTAGGATAGAAAAAGCCAAACTTCAGATGGTTCTCATCATACGAAAGGGTATAGCGAGCACCACCCTGTACCTGTTCGTTGATGGCATAGTTCTTTCCCTTGTCGCTCTTCACCTCCAAGCTATAGATGCCGAGCGTTCTGCCGGCATGTTGACCTACGAAAGTAGAAAGAAAGTTGGAGTTCATGGCAGGTGGCGGCAGGAACTTGCAACCATCCGAGCTGCCGAACACCACATCGCCATTAGGCGACAAACAGATGGCATTGTCGAAGAACTGCCAGTTGTTCTGCGTCTGTCGGCTCGACACCAAACTGTTCTTCACCATCACCTTGGTCTTCGGTTGCAAGCAGAAGACATCTCGCATTGTTGTTACCCAGAGTTGTCCCTGGTTGTCCTCGGCAAGAGCCTGGATATGCACATCATTAGGCACATTCACTCGCTCGACGTACCTTTTCGTCCTATCAAGGCGATAGAGTCCATATCGCTTGGTACCCAACCAGATGTTGCCATACGAATCCTGTTGCACAAAGGCTGGGTCAATATTGTTGTAATCAGGCTTGCCTGATACATTCTGCATGGTCACTTTTCTTGACTTAGGAGAATAAATGGCGATGTGCATATCCTTCATAAAGAGGACTACTTCGCCACTATGAAGCGTAGTGAGCTGCGTCTCCTCATCATACCACGGATTGTCGATGAGGATGGAATCGGGCTGAGCCGAGCCAAAAGGGAAGCGCAACAAGTAGCGACTCTGACTGCTGACATACAGTTCTCGTCCTACCTTGGTGGCAAAGCCCAGTTGCACCCCATTTCCGAAGGAAGCATGTCCCAATACCTCTGGTCGCTCGTGGTCGATACGGCAACTCAGCACATGATGATTTCCCACTAGCCAAACATGCTCGTCATCGAAGGGCACGATATTGTTGAGGGCTAGTTTGGGCGCAGGCTTAACGCCATCTCCCAAGTCAAGCATCTTGCCATAATAAGTATCTTCTAGGTTATTATCCTTTGTATCATAGATGAAAAGTCGCAAGGTCGAGCCTGCCAGGATATGATGCCCCACTCGCTGTAGGCACACGATATCCCTGCCCTTCGTAGCCTCAGCCAGAGGGTTGCGGTTGGCATATTGATAAGCGATACGGTTTTGGGATATAACCTGATAGCCAGCATTACGATAGCCCACCCATAGGTTGTCGCCCAAGTCTCGGAAGGTAGCGGTAACCAGCTCCCTTGGTTTTCGCAAGATGAAATCATCGTCGGGAAGTGGAGCTTGGAGCGGATTAGGCTGGATTTTGCGTTTGGAGAGCGATACCTCAGCATCGTCTCTTACGAGATAAGTCTGCTTGCCATTGCTCACCAGCACCGCATATTTCGCAGTCTCCTTGGGTGTCTTGTCACCTATGAGGTCAGAAGGCCTAGCATCCTCTATCGCCACGATGTTGCTGCCCTTGGCTTGCGGTGGCAAGGAAAAACGGCGGAAGCGGTAAGCCCCAGTATATCGAGCCAGTCCGTTCTGTGTACCCACCCACATCCGTCCTGCCTTGTCGAGGTGGAGCACGTTGATATAATCATCGGGCAGGGCGGTGGTATCCTGAGTGTCGTGCGAGAACTGGATATAGTCCTTGCCGTCGTACACATTGATGCCTGCCGACGTGCCTATCCACACCAGTTCTTGCCTGTCTCTGGCAAAGGCTGTTACATTGAGCGAGGAGAGCATATAGTCCCTGCTCGTCTGCTTCCCCTTCTCCACCAGCACCTTTTGGGTGGCAAGACGGTTGGGGTCGAGGAAGTAACTCCCCGACAGCACGCAAAACATCACTAGCAATATGATGATAATCGTTTTCTTCATAACTGCGTCTTAACGTGACTATTATCTTCACTGTCAGTCCTCACTATAGTCGTTTGGTGTCATAAGCGGTATCATTTATTTTTTTCAATATCCATCTGTCGCAACAAGAATTCTTCCAACGTTTTCTTATCTGGCAGCTGAAGCATATAGGTAGAAACAAAAAGTTTATTATCCATTCCTGCAAGAGCATACTCTACCATTTTCTTGCCTTTTCTCGTACATAAGAGTATCCCAATAGGAGGGTTGTCACCAGCCTGCATCTCGTTTTCACGATAATAAGAAACATAAGCATTGAGTTGTCCTAAATTCTCATGTGAGAACTCTGCATCCTTTAACTCTATAATAACACTACAATGCAGGTATCTATTATAAAATACCAAATCAGGATAATAGTACTCATCATCTATGATGATTCGCTTCTGACGAGATTCAAAACAAAATCCCTTACCCAATTCAAGAATAAACTCTTGCAAATGAGTAATCAAAGCATCTTCAATATCATGCTCATCAACAATTTCCTTGCCCTTTAACCCCAAGAATTCAAAAGTAAACGGCTCTCTTATCTGAAGCTCATTAGAATCATGTCCTTGCATACTTGGCAGAGATAGCATTTTATCGGGATTACCACTGATTCCTGCACGAACATAAAGGTTAGTACTTATCTGACGACGAAGTTCACGCACCGACCAAGTACACTTGATACACTCCTGCTCATAGAAATAACGAGCAAGAGGATCTTTCTCCTGCATAATCTCTCTAATATGAGAAAAAGACAAATTTGCCAAAAGCACTTTCCCTGATGTCACAAAAAAGTTCGACACTGTCGGACTTTTCTGAACCGATGTTTCGTCATCCCCTTCCAAAAAGTTCGACAGTGTTGAACTTTTTGAATTTGCCAAATTACCCAATAACGAAACGCCTGATTTTACCGTCAAGTTCTCAGAAACCTGAGGATATAATAAGAAAAATTTTCTTGCCGTTTTAAGCAAGGTTAGATTCAAACCTTTCCTATTTATTTTTTCTTCTAGTTTCTTCAACAACTGCGCTCCATACTCAGCACGGTCTCTTCCATGTTGCTCAAACTCCACGATATAATAACCAATGAGCCAATTACGCATTGTCTGTATTCGATTTATCGCTTTGACTACTGATGTTTGTGCTGCATCATGTGTAGTTTGTACTACTTTTGCCAATTCTTCAAAGGTATGACTATCTTGCCCCCAATTAGCTATCGGGAGTTCCATACCATCATGGTTATACCTTATTGTATCGTTTGATGCCATAATTACTTCTTTCTATTTGCCGACAAATTTACACAATATTCTCGAATAAACAAAAATTAAATCGAATTATTTTGTATTATCCGACGATTGCTGTAACTTTGCAAACTGATAATGCACCTTTGCATTCCGAAGGAAAAGAAAACAAAGAATAAACATATCAGCAGTTATGTTACAACTAGACAATTTCTACAAGGCTCGCTTCGTGCTGAGCAAGGTTATCAGAAAGACTGAGCTGGTTCACACGCCGAGAATCAACCCAGAAAGTGATGTCTATCTCAAGCCAGAGTGCTTGCAGAAGACAGGTTCGTTTAAGATTCGCGGTGCCTACTATAAGATTTCGCAACTCACCGACGAGGAAAAGGCGAAGGGTGTGATTGCTTGCTCGGCAGGCAACCATGCACAGGGCGTAGCACTAGGTGCCACTGCCATGGGTGTGAAGAGCCTCATCTGCTTGCCAGAGGGTGCGCCAATCTCTAAGGTAGAGGCGACCAAGCGACTGGGTGCCGAGGTTTGTCTGGTACCAGGTGTATACGATGACGCTTACCAAAAGGCACTGGAGCTGAGAGACGAACATGGATATACCTTCGTGCATCCTTTCGACGATGAGAATGTCATCGCAGGACAGGGCACCATCGGACTGGAGATTCTCGACCAACTGCCAGATGTAGAGGCGGTCGTAGTGCCAGTAGGTGGCGGCGGTCTTATCTCAGGTGTCGCCTTCGCCATCAAGTCGCTCAACCCTAATGTCAAGGTATATGGAGTACAGGCAGAGGGTGCGGCAAGTATGGTGCAGAGTCTGCACGACCACAAACAGGAGAAGTTGCCTTCTGTGGCAACCGTAGCCGATGGCATCGCCGTGAAGGAGCCTGGAGTCTTGACCTTCGAGACTTGCTCCAAGTATGTAGACGAGATTGTCACCGTAAGCGAAGACGAGATTTGCGCAGCCATCCTGAAGCTTATCGAAAGTGAGAAGATGGTGGCTGAGGGTGCTGGTGCCGCTAGTGTAGCCGCCGTGATGTACAACAAGGTACCCGTGAAGGGCAAGAAGACCATCTGCGTAGTGAGTGGCGGTAACATCGACGTTACCATCCTGAACCGTGTCATCAACCGTGGTCTTGCCAAGAGCGGACGTCTCTGCACTATCGAAATGGAGCTGGATGACAAACCAGGAGAGCTCGTAGATGTGGCTTCGGTCATCGCCAACCTCGGCGGCAATATCACGGGTGTTCATCACGACCGTTCTGCCAACCGCAACAAGGTGAATGCCTGCGTGCTCCGCATGACGATGGAGACAAGAGACGAAGAGCATGTCAAGGAAATCAAGAAGGCATTGGAAGCCAAGGGATTCCACCTATATATCGTATAAAATAACAATTCATTAAAATTAAAATAAAAAAATTATGAACGCAATTCACACAGACAATGCGCCTGCTGCTATCGGTCCATATAGCCAGGCTATCGAAGTAAACGGTTTCGTATTTGCATCTGGTCAGATTCCTATCGACCCAGCTACAGGCAATTTCGTAGAGGGTGGCATCAAGGAGCAGACTCGTCAGAGCCTCACCAATGCACAGAACATCTTGAAGGCTGCAGGCACAGACCTCTCTCACGTAGTGAAAACTACAGTTTACTTGAACAGCATGGACGATTTCGCTGCCATGAACGAGGTTTACGCCGAGTTCTTCAGCCAGCCATATCCTGCTCGCTCAGCCGTAGCCGTAGAGAAGTTGCCAAAGGGCGCCCTCGTAGAGGTTGAAGTTTTGGCTGCCAAGTAATAACTTCTTCACAAGAAGAGCTGACGCAAGCTACAAGACTTTGCTATGGGAGCAACCATTACATTAAAGAATCTAAGCATAGGCTATTGCTCGAAGCACCAGCTTCGGACGGTAGCCTCGGCTATTGATGCCCAACTTGCCAGCAATAGCCTGACCTGCCTTATCGGCTCCAACGGCGTGGGCAAGTCTACCTTGCTCCGTACCCTCGCTGGTTTTCAGCCATCTCTTGATGGCGAAATCCTTCTTAACGAAAAGCCTCTATCTGCTCACACACCCCGAGAACTCGCAAAGGAAATCAGCGTGGTTCTCACTTCAAAGCCCGATGTCACCCACCTCACCATAAGGGAAGTAGTGGGCATCGGTCGCTCACCCTATACTGGTTTCTGGGGCACCTTGTCCACAGCCGATGAGCACATCGTCGACGAAGCCTTGCAGCAAGTAGGCATCTCCCACTTGGTAGCTCGCAACATCCAGGAGCTGAGCGATGGCGAACGCCAAAAAGCCATGATAGCCAAGGCTCTTGCCCAGCAAACAAGCCTCATCATCCTAGACGAGCCTACCGCCTTCCTCGACTTTCCGAGCAAGGTAGAAGTACTACAGATGCTTCGTCGCCTCGCTCATGAGCAGCATAAGACCATTCTCCTCTCCACCCATGACGTGGAGTTGGCACTCCAGCTTTCCGATTGTCTTTGGCTGATGGAGTCTCAACAATTATCCGTTGGCACTCCCCAAGAATTAGCTACCGATGGCAGTCTCTCCCATTTCATCGAGCGAGATGGCATCAGTTTCGACAAAGTTTCACGTCGTATCAAAATTCTATAGGGGTTTCCCCTCCATCCTTTAGGGATTATCCGATGGCTATCTTCCAAACTAGAAGTAACTTTGCACCATGAAATGCATAGAGGCATTCATATAAATAAATGTGTAACACAAAATGACTACGGATATGAAAAGAATAACTTTCATGCTCATGGGCATCATTCTCGCCACCATGCCACTATCGGCACAAAATTATCGCAACAGCCGATACTACAACCAACGTTCTGGACATCTCGACTACGGCTATCATCAGAAAGATGCCGGCACTCCATACTATGGTTTCCGAATCGGACCAGCCTTCTCATACGTCAACTCTGACGACTCCAGACTGGATGGTGGAAACTGGCAGACAGGTCTGAACGTGGGAGTAGTGGCAGGCATTCCGCTCAGCAACATGCAGCCATTGTACTTGGAAACAGGATTGTCGTATGTAGAGAAAGGTGGAAAGAAAGACCTTTCCAACGGCAAGAAGATGACCTACGACCTCAACTATCTGGAGATACCAGTCGTACTGAAGTATAAGTACAACGTAGACCCTCACTTCTCCATCCAACCACAGGTAGGTGGTTACTTTGGTGTAGGCGTAGGAGGAAAAATCAAGAACTTCCAAGACCGAGAAGCCCAAAGTTCTTTCAACGACGACAACTTCCAACGCTTGGATGGCGGTCTTCGCCTGGGTTGTGGCATCGCATACGACATGTTCTATTGCGACCTGACCTACGACATCGGTCTTGCCAACATCTGCCACGACACCTTCGACACTTCTCACAACGGTAGTCTGCAACTCAACTTCGGAGTAAACTTCTAGATGACAATTATATAAACGCAAGGCTGATTCTCAAACAGGAATCAGCCTTGCGTTTATATTTATTTTTTGTCTTTCTTCTTTCCAAACAAGCCTTTCACTTTGCCAAAGGCATTCTTGGCAGCATCGCCTACGCCCTTCGCTCCACTTGTGACACCAGCAGCAGGATAACCACACAAGCCACCATAGTAACTATTCAGATGCCCGTCATTGGTCAACTTCAGCTTATAGCTTTTCTTACCACCTCTCTTACTGGTAAGGGTCATCGCCGTAGGAGTATTACCATCCAATGTCATCACGCAAGAATAAGTTTCGTCGGTTTCCTCCTTAGGAGTAAGGGTAAAGGTCTCCTTGTTACCATTCTTCTTATAGTTTACGATATTCCAGATAGGGGTCTCGTCACCCGCCTCCATCATGAAAAGTTTCTTCTCACGACAGATGGCACCATGACCTTCATTGTGTGTAAACACCTGCACCTGTGCAGAAGCAGTCATCACGACAGCCAACAGCATGGCTGTCAAAAAGCATTTCATTCTCATACGCTTCATTATTTTAAGTTGAATAATCCGTCTGCAAATATAAGACATTTTTCTGAATAATCATAGGAGAAAGACAAAAAAATGACCCAAAATTGTTTTTTTTCAAAAAAACGCCGTAACTTTGTAGTCACAATCACAGATAAGTATAATACACATTTTTATATGATATTACATCCTATCCATCAAGATATACTCTCCGAAACGGGAATCCCTGAGAAGATGAACAATCCTCTCAGCTACACCCCCCATCCTCTTTGCATCGCTGCATGCAAGGAACTACAAGCGTATCTCGAAAAACGAGCCGACTGGCGAAAAGAAATAGACCAAGGCAAGATGTTCGGCATCCTCATCGTGGAAAAGGAATCGCAGATAGGCTACATTGCAGCCTACAGTGGGCAAATCGGCGGACGAAGCGACTGGGAAGATTTCGTGCCTGCCGTCTTCGACTATCTTCAGCCCGATGGCTATTTCAAGACTCACGAGGCTGAGATAACCCAAATCAACCAAAGCATCTCACTGCTAGAGAACAATGAGCACATGAAGGAGGCAAAGCACCTCATCGCCACCCTTCAGCAACAACGCCAACAAACCATCGCCAACTATCAGCAAAAAATAAAGGATGCAAAAAACAAGCGTGACGCTCGCCGCCAGAAAGCACTACTCGACCCTGAACATAACGCTTTATCCCCTGAGGAAGAAGCTGAGATGATCAAGGAGAGCCAATTCATGAAAGCAGAATTGCGCCGACTCAAGAAATCTATCAACGAGAAAACAACACTTGAAACAGAATATGCCGACTATCAAGAGAATATTCTCCGACTGAAGCAACTCCGCAAGCAACTTTCCGATGCCTTGCAGCAATGGCTCTTCTCTCAGTTCAGAATGTATAATTACGAGGGTGGACAAAAAGACTTGCTGGAGATATTTCAGCAAGCAGCCCTCAATGGGGCAAACGCGAGTTCAACAGCAACCCAAAGAATAACAGCCCTCAAGTCGGTTCCACCAGCAGGCAGCGGCGAGTGTTGTGAGCCCAAGCTCCTGCAATATGCCTACAGCCATAACTACACCCCCTTGCAAATGGCAATGTTTTGGTGGGGCGAAAGTCCGAAGGAAGAAATCAGGCATCATCTACAATTCTATCCAGCCTGCAATGGCAAATGCAAACCGATACTACACTGGATGTTGCCTACCGAGGTATTCAAAACATCAGCCAATGTCGCTATATATAATAAGGTGGAAACCCTCTTCGAAGACGAGCAGCTTGCCGTCATCTACAAACCAGCAGGCATTCTGTCCGTACCCGGAAAGGATGCCCAAACGCCATCCATCTATAGCATGATGCGCAAGAAATATCCTGATGCCACAGGTCCGCTCATCGTACATCGTCTCGACATGGCGACAAGCGGATTGATGGTCATCGCCAAGACCGAATTTTCCTACCATCGGTTGCAAAAGGAATTCTTGCACCATCGGGTTCAAAAGAAATACATCGCCATCATTGGCTGCAAAAGCCCTGAGGCTTGCGACAAAATCATAAAAGAAACCCACCCTTGCATTGACCTCCCATTGATGCCCGATTACCTAGACCGTCCTCGCCAAATCGTAAACTACGAACAGGGGAAGGAAGCCATCACTGAATATGAGGTTCTGGAACGTATTGACAATACACATCTACGGCTGGCACTCTACCCCAAGACGGGCAGAACCCACCAACTACGAGTACATTGTGCCCACCATGATGGTCTGAATGCTCCTATCCTTGGCGACCTTCTCTATGGCAACGAGCAGGGTTCGCGCCTTTATCTTCATGCCGAAGAAATTGTTTTTGAGCATCCTCTGACAGGAAAACCAATGGCAATAAAACGAAAGGCAGACTTCTAATCAGAGAAGTGTATTTTTATTTACATTTTCTGTCAGATTCAAAAAATAGTCTTAAGAGAAAAATCTAAAACTTTTAAGAGGAAAAAAATTTTCTCTTAAGCGAAAAAATTTTTTCTCTTAAGAGAAAATGAATTAACACTTCTATACCCCATTTTATCGGAGACAAAAAGTCTCCGATATTGACGGTTAATTATCTTTACATAACAGGGCTGTTTTTCGTAAAACTTATTTATACGAGAAACATAATGATAATCTGAGCGATGACCACTCTGACAAACATGCCAAGGGGATAAACCGTGGCATAGCTGATGCTAGGTGTATCGCCATCAAGCGTCTCGTTGGCGTATGTCAGCGCCATCGGATTCGCCATACTGCCGCAGAGGATGCCGCAGATGCTGCCGAAGTCGTACTTCTTGGTCTTCAGGATAATCAGTCCGACGATAACCACTGGCACCACGGTGATGAGGAAGCCAATGCCTACCCACATCAATCCCTCTGGTCGAACCACCGTCTCGAAGAACTGTCCACCAGCCGACAAACCGAGGCAACCGAGATAAAGGGCAAGTCCCAGTTCACGGAGCATCAAGCCCGCACTGCGAGTCATATAAGATATAAAATGTACACGAGGGCCTAGCGCACCTATCAGGATACCCATCACGATAGGACCGCCAGCGATACCTAGTCGCACAGGGGCTGTCATCCCTGGGATATTGATAGGGATGGTTCCGATAGCAAGACCGAGGATGATACCGAGGAAGATGGCACCGAGGTTAGGCTCGTTGAGCGTCTTTACCGCATTACCGAGGAACTGCTCCACATGGTCGATGCTCGTAGGGTCGCCCACCACCGTAAGGC
The DNA here is from genome assembly GCA_963660215.1 of Bacteroidaceae bacterium. Classification (GTDB taxonomy): domain Bacteria; phylum Bacteroidota; class Bacteroidia; order Bacteroidales; family Bacteroidaceae; genus Prevotella. The sequence continues at coordinate 10,632 of CAVKXW010000022.1, forward strand.
GATCACCATACTGCAAACGGAGGTCGTCGGTGGCAAGCAGTCGGATATCACCACGCAGCACACGGCTCACATTCACACCGTGGGTATTACGCATCTGCAGGCTGCCCAGTCGCTTGCCGTTCAGTCCATGCTTGGTCATCACGATGACACGGCTCTCCACCTTGGCATCGATGGCGTTCCAGTCTACCTTGTCATTGTTCCATTCCTTGTCCACCTTCTTGCCGAAGAGAATCTGCATGGCAGAAGCCTCCTCCTTGTTGGTCACCACCAATACGCTGTCGTTGGTATGCAGCACGGTATCTGCCTGGGGCACGATAACCTGGTCGCCACGCCATACACGAGAGATGATAAACTTACGATGGGTCATCATCGAGATTTCGGCGATGGTATTGCCGTTGAGGGCTGGGTTTACGATGATATACTGTCCGATGGAGGTATGGTCGTCGTCATCGCTCTTGCGAATCTCCAGGTCCTCAGGCTTCACGAAAAGTTTGCGCAGCAGCATCATTGCCAAGATAACACCCACCACTCCCAGAGGATAGGTAACGGCACATCCCAATGCCGCACCACCGCTAGGCATACCGAGCTGTTGGAGGGCTTGCTGGGCGGCACCCAGCGCAGGGGTATTGGTAGTGGCACCGCAGAGGATGCCCACCATATCAGGCAAGCTGACTGGCAGCACCCAACAAAGAGCGAGCGAGAAAATCGTACCCACCAGGATAACCGCCATGCTCCATAAGTTGAGCGAGATACCCTCGTGGCGCATCGAACCGAAGAAGTTAGGACCTACATAGAGGCCCAAGACATACACGAACATGGTGAGACCGAAGCTCTCGGCAAACTCCAGCATATTCTGGTCGATGGTCAATCCGAGATGACCTGCCAAGATGCCCACGAAAAAAACAAAGGCGATACCGAGGGATATACCACGAAAATGAATCTTGCCAAGGGCAAGACCCAATGTACAAATCAGGGAAAGAATGACGATGCCTTGCACCGCCGAATGCACGTTGATGAGATTATCAAACCACATGATGCTTTTATGTATCTATTATAGATAATGTCTTTAAGTTACTTAAATCGGGTGCAAAGGTACACTTTATTGGGGACAATACAAAATAAATCGTGTTTTATTTTGCGTTTCCTTTCATTTTGTCATTTTTTTGCAGTACCTTTGCACCGCTAAAAATAATTATGATGATAGATATTTGTTGTATAGGGCACGTCACCAAGGACAAGATTGTGACTCCTAACCGCACCGTATATATGGCTGGCGGCACCTCTTTTTATTTCGCATACGCCATCAACCAGTTGCCTAAGGATGTGAGTTTCTCTCTCATCACGGCAATGGACCCAACAGAGAAAGAGCCTGTGGAGAAGATGCGCCAGGCTGGCATCGATGTCACCCTGAACCCTTCTCGCAATACCGTCTTCTTCGAGAACATCTACGGAGAGAACCAGAACGAGCGCAAGCAGCGCGTACTTGCCAAGGCCGACCCTTTCACCGTCAAGCAGTTGGAGCATGTAGAGGCAAAGGTATTCCACCTGGGTAGTCTTCTGAGCGATGACTTCTCGCCAGAGGTAGTGGCTTATCTTGCCACCAAGGGCAAGGTTTCCATCGACGTACAGGGCTACCTGCGCGAGGTGAGAGACGAAAAGGTATACCCTGTGGACTGGAAGGACAAGCTCGCCGTACTCAAGAACACCTACTATCTGAAGGTGAACGAAATCGAGATGGAGACCATCACAGGATTGAAAGACCCTGTGGAGGCTGCCAAGCTCATCCACTCCTGGGGTGTCACCGAGGTTATCATCACCTTGGGTAGCGAGGGCTCACTGGTATATGTCGACGGTAAGTTCTATGAGATACCAGCCTATGCTCCTCACGAGGTGGTGGATGCCACTGGTTGTGGCGACACCTATTCGGCAGGTTACCTCTACAAGCGATTGCAGGGTGCCAATCCTACCGAGGCTGGCAAATTTGCCGCTGCGATGTGTACCATCAAGCTAGAGCACAACGGTCCGTTCAACCGTACTGCCAAGGATGTGATGGAGATTATCAAATAAGTCTCCATTGCATTGACTTTTGGATAAAAGAGCTTGAAAAGAACATCAATGGCCATACAATGATGCCCTTTTCAAGCTCTTTTACTGCCAAAATCTCCTTCTTTTGCAAGTTTTTTCTCGAATGAACCATTATGAACTTGCACGGTATCGCTTTTTTTCCTATCTTTGCGCTTGGAAATTGATTAACAACTCTAATAGCAAAGAAGCGTATGGGCAACCTAAAGCATCTAACCATCATGGCATGTGCTCTGTTAGCACTCTGTGCATGCTCTTCTGGAGGGGGTAGCAATGACCCTGATCCGACGCCAAGTCCTACTCCGACACCTACACCTTCGGAGATGTTACCAATCAACATCAGCACCACGATGAGCAGTCGTGCCACTGACTATGCCTTCGAAGCAGGAGACATGATTGGTCTGTATGTGGTCAACCACAATGCAGACGGAACGGCAGCTGCCTTACAGGCTACAGGCAACTATGTGGATAATATGAAGTATACCTACAATGCCACTTGGACTCCTGCCACACAGACCTACTGGAAGGACAACCAGACCCATGCCGATTTCTACATCTATTATCCTTATACGGCATCGGTATCCAGCGTCGAGGCTATGCCTTACGAGACAAGAGCCGACCAGAGCACAGAAGCGAGTTACAAGGCTGGCGACCTCTTGATAGGCAAGACCACCGATGTGGCTCCTACCGAGAACGCAGTAAGGATAGACGCCAAGCACGTAATGAGCCAGATGGTCATCTCACTCGTGGCTGGCAACGGTTTTACTGACGAGACCCTCGCTGCATCCAGCATCAGCGTCAAGATAAACGGACTGAAGACTTGGGCTAGCGCCAATCTCTCTACAGGTGCTGTTACCGCCACTGGTGATGCCACCTCCATCACACCACTGAAGGAAGATGGCAACAACTATAAGGCTATCATCGTGCCTCAGACCGTGGGCGACGGCAACCTCATCACCGTAAGCGTAGACGGCAGAGACTTCAACCTAGCCAAGGATGCCAAGTTTACGGCTTTCGAGACTGGCAAGAAACATAAGTTTACCGTTACCCTGAGCAAGACCAGCAATGGTGTGAATGTAAACATCACCAAGTGGGAAGACGATGGCGTAGACTATGGCGGCACTGCCGAGTAAAGCACCTCTCTCCCTTATTACTCACTCATAAAGAGAAAACGTTATGATAAAGATCAAACATACCTTATTATATATGGCTGCCATCGGAGCAATGACCTTGACAGGATGTAGCGACGACCTATTCAGTGGTGACAACAGTCAGCACGACAGCAACCGCATCCAACTTTCTGGCGACATCGACCAGATAGCCGTTACTCGTGTCAACGACAATGGCTTTTGTAATGGCGACGTGATGGGTGTATACATCGTAGACTATGATGGCAACAACCCTGGCACGCTGAAGGCAAGCGGCAACCGTGGCGACAACGTGCGCCATACTTTCGACGAGCCAAACTACAAGTGGAACTCCGCTTACGACCTGTATTGGAAAGACAAGCATACCCATATCGACGTATATGGTTACTATCCTTTTGCCAACCCTGAGAGCATTGACGACTACCAGTTTGAGGTGCAGAAAGACCAGAGCAAGGCTTCCGAGGATGGTACGATGGGTGGATATGAGGCTAGCGATTTCCTCTGGGGAAAGGTAGCCGATGTGGCACCTACCACCAGTGTGATTCGTCTGCCTTTAGCTCACCGCATGTCTAATGCCTGCGTTACCTTGGTACAGGGTTCAGGCTTCGCCGATGGCGAATGGGCTAACACAGAGAAGATCGTTTTGACAGCCAATGTAGCTCGCAAGGCTAGCATCAATTTGGCTAATGGCGAGGTAAAGACTGCAGGTGGCGTGGAGAGTACCGCCACCATTCCATCTAGAGTAGGTGACGAATGGCGTACCATCGTTATCCCTCAGACTGTGCCAGCAGGCACCACCCTGTTTAGCATCACCATCGGTGGTGTGCCTTATAAATTTACTAAGAATGAGGCACTTACCTACGTGGCTGGCAAAATGATGAAGTTTGGCATCAAGGTGGACAAGCAAGCTGCCAGCGGTCAGTATAAGTTGACCTTGATTAGCGAGAGCATCACTCCTTGGGAGAACGACCTCGTAAGCCACGACGCTACGACAAAGGAGTATGTGGTAATCAACTCGACTAAAGGTGGACTAAAAGATGCGATTATTGCAGTTAATAAGGACTATACCCAATTGAAGAACTTGAAGATTACAGGTGAAATTGGAGAGAAAGATTTCGAATTCATGCGAGATGAAATGAGCAATCTTCAATCTCTGAACATGAAGGAAGTAACCGTTTACGGAAAATTTGGCTTACAACCATGGTTCTCTGGGGACAAAGCTCATGATGATGAAGAAAAGGAAGGAGTCATTACAGCACGTGCTTTTGACGAAAAGAATTCATTAATTCGAGTTGTTCTACCAGACAAACTTGAAGGTATCGGTGAAAGAGCATTCAGAGATTGCGTGAACTTAACAGGTTCTATCATTATCCCTGAAGGTGTAACTCGTATCGGACCTAGTGCCTTCTTGTGGTGTAACTCTTTAACAGGAAACTTGTCTCTTCCTACCACATTGGAATACATTGGCGGTGGCGGAGCTGTAGATATTCATGGAGCTTTTAATGGTTGTCATTTCAATTGCGAATTAAAATTGCCAAACAACCTTAAATATATTGGACATAATGCTTTCGCAGACAATCCAAGCTATTATGGGTCTCTGATTTTACCTGAGAAACTAGAATATATTGGAGACAATGCATTTGGCGGAGACCAAAACCTTACAGGTAGTCTCACCATTCCGCAAGGAGTCAAAGCTATCAACCAAGAAGCATTTAACGGAACTGGATTCAATGGAACTCTCCAACTCCACGACGGTTTAGTTAGTATCAACCAAAATGCATTCAATAATGTACCACTGAAGGGCGAATTAAACCTGCCTAAGAATTTAACCTCTGTAGGCGAGAGCGCATTTGCGGGTTGCGACTTCTCAGGCGAATTGAAATTACCAAAAGGACTGGTTTCTATTGGAAGAAATGCATTTGCTGGGAACTGGCGCTTGATGGGAACTTTGGAATTTCCTGAAGGCTTGGAAAGCATCGGTGCAGGTGCATTTGCCAACTGCCGTAGCATTGAGGGACTTATCTTCCCTGAAAGCCTCGAAAGCCTAGGTTATGAAGCAACATGGGGAGACAACGGCGGTGCATTCGCCAACGACTTTGGCATCAATAGTATCGTATGTAAAGGTGAAATCCCTGCCCATGCTCTTAGCGGAGTTTTCAACGGTGTCGCAAAAGATAATTTTACCCTTGAAGTACCAGAATCAGCCATTCAGCAATACCAAGCAGCAACAGGTTGGTGTGATTTCAAGCGCATTGCAGCTCACCACGAATTGGTTTGCCGCCCATCCGTTGCTTGCGCTTTGAGTACAGAGCACAAGCAGACCTTGGTTATCAATGCCGAGGGCGACTGGGAAGTTGCAAGCAAACCTGATTGGTGCGAGGTTTCTCCTGCTAGCGGTAGCAAGAAAACAGAAGTGACTTTGACCATTAATTCTATGGCCAAGAATGCCGACAACCGTGAGGGTAAGGTGGTATTCCGCTTGAAGGACAAGGACTATACTCATGAGTGCAGCGTTACTCAGTATGGATACGAATATGATGAAGACCAATGGCTCACTTTGCAAAAGGCAACCAAGGGCAACAATGGTGGCATCAATATCGTATTGCTCGGTGATGGCTATGAAGCAAAAGACATTGCAAGCGGTCAGTACTTAAAGGACATCAAGCAAGAGGTGGAGTACTTCTTCGGCATCGAGCCTTACAAAACATATCGTGATTACTTCAATGTATACACTGCCTTCCCTCTTTCTACAGAAACAGGCGTAGGTACAATAAACACAATTCGTTACAACAGATTCAACACCACCTTTACAGGTGGAGTCGGATTGAGAGCAGACTATGACGAGATATTTGACTATTCATTGAATGCACCTACAGTCAACAAGAACAATCTGAATCAGACATTGATTATCATTGTTCCTAATTCAACGGACTATGGAGGTATTTGCCAAATGTGGTATGATGGTTCAGCTATCGCATTCTGTCCTCAAAGCACATACGGCTATCCTCTCGATACAAGAGGTGTCATCCAGCATGAGGCAGGCGGTCATGGATTTGGCAAGCTTGGCGATGAGTACATTTATCACAATGCATTCATCGACTTCTGCGACTGTACTTGCTGCGGACACGTCCTTGAATTTAATGGAGCGAAGAGCCTCGGTTGGTACGATAACCTCGAACTCACAGGCAAGATGCACAGCGTTGGCTGGAGCCATCTCATCTTTGACGACCGTTACAGCGACATCGTGGACATCTACGAGGGTGGCTATATGCATAACCGTGGTGTATTCCGCTCGGAGCCAAACTCTTGTATGAACAACGACATCCCTTACTACAGCACCATCAGTCGTGAGAGTATCGTGAAGCGCATCAAGCAGTATGCTGGCGAAACCTATAGCTTCGAGGACTTCGTGAAGAACGACAAGCGTGACGCAGGCATCGTAGAGAGCCGTGCCTTCGGTGGCAATGGCGACCAGAGAAACGCTGGTACCTATCAGCATACTCCTGTTCTACACAAGGGCAGTCCGCTGAAAATGGCGAAAGTTAGAAAGCATCGTTAAAAACGAAGGAAAGAAGCTAGAGAAGCTATTGTCTCTTAACTTCTCTAACTTCCCTTAACTTCTTTAACTTCAAAAAAAGATAAAAATATGAAGAAACATATAATAAGATACGCAGGTTTTGCGTTGGCTATATTAGGATTGGTAGCTTGTAGCGACGAGTCGGAGACGGCTCCTCGCTACCAAGACGCCAAGTCGACACCGATGACGTTCGTGGTGAACCATCCTGGAACTCGTGCCACAGAGACAGCTTTCGAGCAAAACGACAAGATAGGTCTCTTTGTTGCCCAAGCCGACGCGCCACTGGAGATAGGCGGAAACCTCGTGAACAACGAGGCGCTGACATACGATGGCACCAACTGGGCTGCCGCTCGCACCCTCTATTGGGACGACGGCACATTCAACGCCTATGCTTACTACCCATATATACAAGGTGTAAGCAGCATCGAGGACCAGCCATTCAGCGTGAGCACCGACCAAAGCACTGCCAAAACAGCAAATGCACTCGGTGGCTACGAGGCTAGCGATCTGCTCTTTGCCACCAGCAAGGGCATCACAGCCTCAGCATCCCCTATCAACCTGACCTTCAAGCATATTATGAGCAAGCTCAAGATTCGCTTGGTGAAGGGACAGGATTTCGAGGGCGACATGCCAACCACGGCTACAGTATACATCCACAACACGGTGCCTACAGCCACCGTCGACCTACAGGCTGGCGTGGCAACACGCTATGTAAAGGGAACTCGTGAGACCATCATTGCTCACCAAGACGATGACACCAGCTACTCGGCAATCATCGTGCCACAGCGCATCGAGAACCGTATGCCGCTCATCGAGGTGGTGATGAAGGGAGTGAGCTATCTCTTCGAAAGCAAGTTCCAGTTTAAGCCGAGCACGGAGCACCTCGTCAACCTCGTTATCAGCGACAACCCAGACCAGGTGAAGATCGACATCGGCGGCGAAATCCAAAACTGGCAGTAATATATAATAAAACTCTCTCAAAAACTGAATGAAGAAGACGGTATTGATTTTATCCCTTCTAGTACTCCTTCTTGGAGGATGGGCGGCAGCTTTATGGCTGCTGCCCTTCACTGGTTATAAAGGCAACAGCCAAGAAACCCGATATGGAGTGAACGAAGGGCTCGAACTCGTAGAACAAACATTAGGCAACAAAAGCAAACGGTACGTAGTGGAGGACAGTGATGGCAACGAGCTGTTTGTCATACCCTTACGCAACTGTCTGCTCGACACTCGTTATCGCAATGGGCAGCTCCGCTTTCGAGAACAAACATCCAAGAGAGAGGGATATATCGATCGTCAGGGAATGGTTACGTTTACCGACAATGGCATGGCTACCGCCATCCCCGAAAACAACAAGAATGCCACGCAGATGCAATCAAATGTTTCTGAGAATTCACAATCCACAGAGCGTGGAGGGAAAGCCAGCGATGCTACTGGCAAAAAATCCACAGAAGCAACAGGAAGTCCAAACAGAGACATACCCAACAGAGCGAGTAAATCACTCACACAAGTAGACCTCAAGGCGATGGCGCAATCGAATCCCTTCTACAAGGAAGCCTCGAAAATCGTGCAAGGCAAGCTCAATGAGACCGATGCCAAGCGTCGCCACACCATCTTGAATTACTGCGAGCACTTCCGCACCGCCTACACCACCAAGGACATCGACTTTCTGCGCCAGGTGTTCAGCGACAAGGCACTCATCATCGTGGGCAATGTCATCAAGCCTATCGCCAATGATGACAAATACCAGGCAGAGCCAAGAGTTACCTACGCTATCCACTCGAAGCGAGACTACATCGCACGCTTATCGAAAGTATTCGCCGCCAACAAGAAGATAGATGTCAAGTTCTCAGGCTTCCGCATCCTGCGACACCCTACGATGGACGGCATCTACGGAGTGACACTGCGACAGCAATACAAGAGCGACAGATACAGCGATGATGGTTATCTCTTCCTGCTTTGGGACTTCAGAGACCGTTCGATGCCCCTCATCCACGTCAGGACGTGGCAACCTGCCAAGAGCATCAACAGTGGCAACGAGGTAATCAGCATACAAGACTTCAACCTAGAATAGTATGAGAATATTGAGAGTATTTCTAATGCTAACAGTATGGCTAGCAAGCTATGCAGAGTTAGCGGCACAAGAATATTCGGTGGCAAGTTTCCGCTTGCTACCCAACGACGTGAGTGCCTTCATCCACCCTGTGCGAGACCTCAACGACGAGGCTTGCGCCCTTATCAAGGTAGAGGCACCTGCCGACTTTGCCTTCTCCTCCCCTCTCGGCATCGCCAAGCGAAAGGACGAAGTGGGTGAGATATGGCTCTATCTGCCGAAAGGCACCAAGACGCTGACCCTGAAGCACCCTGAATGGGGAGTGCTGAGAGACTACAAATTAGGAAAGCCTCTGGAGAGCCGTATGACCTACGAGCTAAAACTCAACCTCCCGAAGCCAGAGGTAACCGAACTTCACGACACCATCGTGGAGATCAAGACCATCACCGACACCATCGCCATCCCGAAGGTTCGCCCTAAGATGCCGTTGGCTATCTATACCCTCGCCACTGCCGCTCTACATGAGGACGGACCATCATACGGCGTGATGTTTGCACTGATGCACCGTCACGGTTTCTTCGTCCATGCCAGCAGCGACCTGAGGAGCATCGGCTCTACCGTGGGCAACTGCGACAAGGATGGCTATATCGACGGAAGCAGCATCAAGCCATACTATACTGGCGAGACTCGCCACAGCCACTATACCCTTACCGCAGGAGCCATCCACCATATCACCCAAGGCATCAACCTCTTCGAGGGTATCGGATATGGAAAGTCGGCAACCGCCTGGCAACAGAGCGAGAGCGAAGGCGGTGGTTATCTGCTCAATGACTGTCTTACCCACAAGGGCTTAGCTGCCGAACTTGGTATACTTGGCTCCTTCGGCAAACTGACGGTATCAGCCTCAGCCATCAGCATCGCAGGAAAGCAATGGCAGGGCTGCATCGGAATAGGAATCAAACTAGGCAAGAAATAAGCCTATCAATATAAAGAAAAACGGTATCATCCGAAACATAAGGGAAATAATATGAAGTATAATAAGAATGCTCATCATATACTAAGGCACATCGCTCTCTGGGCTTGCTGCATAGGGGGTATGCTGGTTGCAGTATCTTGCAGCAGCGACAAGCCTACCTATCTAGAGCCACACCTCACCACCCTGGCTGCCACCAACATCACCCGAACGGAGGCTACGCTAAACGGAAACGCTGTGGTAGAGGGAGAGACGGATATGCCACAGCTCTGTTTCAGATATGGCAAGACGGAGGGAATGGAGCTAAGCACCAATTCGGTTTCCACCAAAGGGTCGAGTGTGTCAGCCTCACTAGAAAATCTCACCGCTGGCACCACCTATTATTATATGTTGCAAGGTAGCAATGGGCACACTACGACGACGAGCAACGTGATGAGCTTCACCACACAACCCAACGAGAAGCCTACACTTGGCACACAGAGCATCCTGAGCCATGGACCAATGAGCGTCATCATAGGCTATGAGATAACAGAGAATGGCGGAGAGCCTATCACCGAGACAGGCTGCTACTATGCCTTAACCGACGATGACAACAACGCAAGCATGGCATCGGATGGCAATCGACTGAAGGTAAGCCTCAGCAACTACCAAGGCTCCATCGGACAGCAAAAGCTCCGCATCGGAGACTTGCAGCGCAACACTTCCTACCAAATATGGCCATATGCCAAAAATAGCGTAGGAGAGGTGGTTGGCGATGCCATCCCTTTTACCACCAGCGATGCCATTCTGCTCAGCGAGGCAGGAGAACTGACCACCCTGATGGGCAACAACCTCTATGAGTACACTTCGCTATCGGTGGCTGGTTCGCTCAATGGCGACGACCTCGCTTGCCTCCGCAAGATGATGGGACGCAACCCTGACGAGACGGTGACAGCAGGCAAGCTGGCAGACATAGATATGACGGATGTCAAGATTGTGGCTGGTGGCGGTCCATACGGTACGTCGAGATACACGGAAGACCACGTTATCGGTCAAGGTCTATTCGCTAACTGCGACAAGTTGCTCCATGTCATCCTGCCCTCCGATGCCACCACCATCGAGAAAGATGCCTTTGCCTACTGCACGGCACTGGAGTCGATAGAGATTCCAGCTTCCATCATCAGCTTATTGCCATCAAGCGGATGCACTGCTCTGAAGGACATCAAGGTATCAGAAGCCAACGCCAACTATAGCAGCCAAGACGGTGTACTGCTCAATGGCGATGGCACACAGATAGTTTGGTTTCCGATGGGCAAGACGGGTAGCTACACCCTGCCGTCTACCATCTCCAGTATCGGCGACTATGCCTTCAAGGAGTGCAGCATCACCCAGTTTGCCTTCCCTGATGGGCTGAAAGACATCGGACAAGGAGCTTTTATGAACAGCAAGGTAGAGGAAGTAAAACTCCCAGACCAACTGCGCACCCTGACCAGCGGCGTGTTCCAAGGCTGCCATCACCTGAAAGTGGTAAGGCTCGGCACGAAAGCGGAACAAATCTGCGAGTATGCCTTCGACGGTTGTCCGCTCACCGACATCTACATCGGTGCCACCTATCCGCCTACCTGTCTGGAGAATGCCTTCAGCACCACCGATGGCAGCAACTACACCAGCACCTGTGTGCTCCATGTGCCAACAGGCAAGAAAAAGATATATCAGAACCACAAAATGTGGGGTAAGTTCAAGAATATCGTAGAGCAATAGCTATCCTTAACAACAAGGATCGCCCTATTAATTCTAAATTTTTAAATCTTAATTAAATATGACAACACCAGAAATAGAAGAACTAAAATCGCTCGTAGAGCAGAAATACGGCAAGATACTAGGTACCACCACCGACTTCGAGGAGTTCTCGCTCTATCTCGAAAAAGAAACAGGAAGCCGAGTGTCTGCCTCTACCCTCAAGCGACTCTATGGATATGTTAACGACGACCACAAGCCCAGAATGGTGACCCTCGACATCCTGTCGCAATATATCGGGCACAAAAACTATATGGGATTCACACAATGGCTCAAGACAAGCACCAAGTACAACTCTTCCTTCTTCAAGGCAAACCAGTTGATAAGCAATGAGTTGGAAGCGGGAACCAAAATAGCCATCGGATGGAGTCCTAACCGACTGCTGGAACTACGCTATCTGGGCGAAAGCACCTACGAGGTGGAGAAAGCCGAGAACAGCAAGATGCAGGTGGGCGACAGGTTTGTTACGGGTTGCCTCATCAAGGAGCAGCCCCTCTACCTGCCTTACATCGAGCGAGGCGGCGAGCGTACCGCATCGTTTGTAGCAGGAAGGAACGGTGGTCTCACCCTCATCAATATCATCCAGAAATAAGAGAGGAACATTTATGCAAGAGAAACTAGAAAAAACAGACATCACAACAGAATCACATAACAAGAAGGCATCTACCTCTGGGTTCACCGACGACCTCGGAAAGGAGATGACCGCAGCCGACCCAATGCCTGTGGAGAGTGCCTTTGGCAATCTCGCAGAATGCTATGTATCCGCATCTGGGCACACTCGGCTCTTCTCTGCCACCCGATATGGCAAGCGCTACATACTGAAATGCCTCAAGAAGGACTTCCTTTATACGCCGATTTACCAACAGGCACTCACCAAGGAGTTTGAGATAGGATTGCAACTGGAGCACCCCTATATCTGCCGCACCATCGGATTGGAGCAACTGCCCGACCTTGGTCCTACCATCGTCATGGAATACATAGATGGCGAGAACTTGCAATGTATCATCGACAAGAAGACGCTCACCACCGACCAGGCACGTAAGATAACCCTCCAACTGATGGATGCCCTGGAGTATATGCACAACAAGCAGATTATTCACCGAGACCTGAAACCATCCAACATCATGATAACCCATACGGGGCAAAACGTCAAGGTCATCGACTTCGGTCTTTCAGACAGCGACACATTCTTCGTATTGAAGTTGCCTGCTGGCACCTCTGGCTACATTGCCCCTGAGCAACTGATGCTAGGAGCACGTTCCGAACCTCGTGCCGACATTTATTCGCTAGGTATGGTGATAGCCGATATGACAAAGGTCGTAGAAGACAAAGCCTTGGAGAAAATGGCGATGCTCTGCACCACTCGTGACATCTACCACAGACCAGAGAGCATCGAGGAACTGCGTAAACACTCCTTCGACACACCTCGACATCCACGGATTGTTGCCTTGCTGAGCATTCTGCTCATCGTCTTTGCTGCCATCATCATAGGCACCTATTATTATAGGGCTCACCTATCGAAGACACTGCAAGAAACGGTAGAGGGAGACAGTACCAGCCATTCCGACAACCAAGTACTAGATTATCAACTTTGGGACAAATAGACATCCCTGAGACTCATACATCCAAGCATCTTATTCTGTTTTTCTACAGGATAAGGTGCTTTTTAATGTTATTTATCTGATATTCTTTCCATATTAGCAAGATTTGCCGTAACTTTGCATCTTATATGGAACAAACTTCACCAATACAGGCACTGCTTCAACAACGTACACTGCTCCAACTGGAGTATTATACCGAGAAGGAAGCCTTTCGCAAGCTCACCGAACAGATGGGCATGCAGCGAAAGGTGAAGAGAGGTGATGCCTGGTTCCCACTGCGTGTGGGAAAGAGTTTTTATAATTCACTCAACCAAACCGCCATCGAGGTGTTCCGCACCTCCGACCAAGACATCGAGCACAACTTTGAGTTCGGTCGCCCCGTTATGTTCTTTAGAAGTGAAGAACGAAGAGTGAAGAGTGAAGAATCAAATAGTCTTTCTTCTAAATCTCAGGAGAAAAGGCAAGAGAATTCTTCACTCTTCACTCATCACTCTTCACTCAAATATTTCTCGTTTACGGGAACCGTAAGCTATGTCGATGGTGACCGCATGGTGATTACCGTACCCGACTCAGCACCGTTGCTCGACTTACAACAGAGCACGGAGCCTATCGGTGTGCAGTTGTCGTTCGACGAGACCAGCTACAAGTTGATGTTCGAGGCACTCGACCGTACGATGAAGGCGAAGAACAACCGACTGGCTTATCTCCGAGACCTATTCTATTCGCATCAAAAGGTGGGCAAGTTCTCTTTTGAGCCGATGAAATTCCCTTGGCTCAACCCTACCCAGGAACGTGCCGTCAACGAGGTGCTTTGGGCTAAGGATGTCGCTATCGTACATGGACCTCCGGGAACAGGCAAGACCACGACCCTTGTGGAAGCCATCAACGAGACACTGATGAGAGAGAGCCAAGTGCTGGTTTGTGCACAGAGCAACATGGCGGTGGACTGGATTTCTGAAAAGCTAGTAGACCGAGGCATCAACGTGCTCCGCATCGGCAACCCGACACGAGTAAACGACAAGATGCTGGGCTTCACCTACGAGCGTCGTTTCGAGAGTCATGCCGACTATCCGCAGCTTTGGGCTATCCGCAAGGCAATCCGTGAGCTTCGCAAGAACCGCAAGCGTGGCAGCGAGAACTATCATCAGAAGATGGAGCGACTGAAGAGCCGTGCCGCCGAGATTGAGATTCGCATCAACAGCGAACTCTTTGGCGAGGCACGTGTCATCGCCTGCACCCTCGTGGGTTCAGCACACCGATTGCTCGAAGGCATGAAGTTCGGAACACTGTTTATCGACGAGGCAGCCCAAGCCCTTGAAGCCGCTTGCTGGATACCGATGCGAAGAGCGAGCAGGGTGATATTGGCTGGCGACCACTGCCAGTTGCCACCTACCGTAAAGAGCATCGCCGCCCTAAGGGCAGGACTGGGGAAAACGCTCATGGAGCGTATCGCCGAGAACAAGCCAGAGGTGGTGACCCTCCTGAAGATACAATATCGCATGAACGATGAGATTATGCGATTCTCCAGCAACTGGTTCTACAAGGGACAGGTGGAGAGTGCGCCACAAATCAAATACCGTGGCATACTCGACTACGACCACCCTATCACGTGGATTGACACCTCCAACGAAGAGAACCAGTTCACCATCGAGGGGGATGAACCAAATGATGCTACTCCATCAGAAAACAATGGTTCTGAAGAAGGTAATGGTTCTGCAAAGGGGAATGCCTTGAAGAAGGACAGCGACTTGAACTTCAAGGAGCAGTTTATCGGCGAGAGCTTCGGCAGAATCAACA
Organism: Bacteroidaceae bacterium; assembly: GCA_963660215.1. GTDB lineage: Bacteria > Bacteroidota > Bacteroidia > Bacteroidales > Bacteroidaceae > Prevotella. The sequence continues at coordinate 25,639 of CAVKXW010000022.1, forward strand.
AGGCGGAAGCCGAGTTGACCCTCCTCACCCTTGCCGAGTACTTCACGAAGATAGGCAAGCAGCGAGTGTTAGCGGACAACATCGACGTGGGCATCATCTCCCCATATCGTGCCCAAGTGCAGTATTTGAAGCGGTTAATCAAGAAGTACGAGTTCTTCAAGCCTTACCGCCGCTTGATAAGCGTAAACACGGTGGATGGCTTCCAAGGTCAGGAGCGCGATGTCATCCTCATCTCCCTGGTTCGTTCCAACGACGAGGGGCAGATAGGTTTTCTCAAAGACCTTCGCCGCATGAACGTGGCGATGACGAGAGCGAGAATGAAGCTCATTATCCTCGGCAATAAGGACACGATGACGAAGCATCCATTCTATAAGGAATTGTGGGATTACATCGAGCGGATAAACAACAAGGGATAAACAAATAAACGTTAAAATATGCCGATAGCACAGCTAAAAGTCAAAAAAAAAAGGACTTATAGCTGTGCTATCGGCATATTTTTGTATATTTGCACAAAAATCGCACAAATATGGACAATTCAAAAGACATCATAATCGGTCGAGAAAAAGAGCAAACTCTCATCCAAGAATACTACGACTCTCCCAAGGCTGAGCTTGTAGCCATCTATGGGCGACGTCGTGTAGGAAAGACGTATCTCATCAAATCATTCTTCAACCAACAGTTTGATTTCTATTTTACAGGTGCATTCGAGACCCCGAAGGCAACCCAACTACGTCTATTCCAAACTCAACTCGAACGATATTCTGGCAAAAAGAGAAAAAAGCCACAAGACTGGTTCGAAGCATTTGAACAATTACGAGACTACCTGTCTTCACTCGACAAGGAGCGTATTGTCGTATTCTTAGACGAGTTGCCATGGATGGATACCCCAAAATCCAATTTTATCCAAGCTTTCAGCTATTTTTGGAATAGTTGGGCCAGCACTGTTCATGGCATGAAGTTCTTTGTATGCGGCTCAGCCACTACCTGGATGTTATCAAAATTAATTGGTGATAAGGGAGGAATGCATGGGCGTGTCAACCGGCAAATATATCTTCGCCCTTTCAATCTGCAAGAAACAGAAGCTTTTCTCCTCAACAAAAACATCGATTGGACTAAGCTACAAATTGCTCAAATCTATATGGCTATGGGAGGAATTCCATATTATCTTGACATGCTAAACGAGCAATATACAGCAGAAGAGAATATTGACCATTTGTTTTTTGAAGAAGGAGCAATCTTACGAACAGAATATAATTTCATCTTTCGCTCTTTATTCAAGGACTCCTCCATATATCAAACAGTCATAGAAACGTTGGCCACAAAATCCATTGGCATGACTCGTGAGGAAATCGCTAAAGAAGGAAAACTGCAAAACAACGGTATGTTGACAGAGGTCTTGGAGAATCTTTGTCGTTGTGATTTTCTACGTACATACACTGCATTCGGCAAAAAGACTCGTGGACAAATGTGGCAATTAGTAGACCTGTTCTCGCTATTCCACAATCGCTTTGTCTATCGCACAAACAGCCAAGACGACCATTACTGGCACAACATGCAGGACAACCCTATCAGAAGGACCTGGGAAGGATATGCATTTGAACAAATATGTCTACACCACATACCACAGATAAAGCAAAAATTAAGGATCGGTGGCACTCTTAGCGAAATCTGCTCATGGCAATGCAAACCTTTTACAGATGAAAACGGCATCAATTACAAGGGAACACAAATAGACCTTCTGATTGACAGAAGAGACCAGGTGATAGACCTTTGCGAAATAAAATACTCCGCTAAAGAGTATGCCATCACCAATGAGTATGACGAGCGATTGCGCACAAGAAGAGAAACATTCAGAGCAGTAACAAGCACTCGCAAGACTTTGCAAACAGTGCTCATCACTACATATGGATTGGCAAAGACCAAGTATAGTGCCAATATTCATGATGTGGTAACATTAGATGATTTGTTTGAGATTATCAGGTAACTATAATAAGTACCTATAGAATAACACCTTACAATAATGAGACTTTTTCTAAAAAGTATCATAGAAGTATCATAACCTACCTAGAAGTATCATAGCTGAATATATCATAGCAATCCAAATAGCTTCATTTTAGGTCAGCGAAAGTGAGTGCCCAGTTTTTTTTGATTATTTGGGCACTCATTGCCCGCACGTCGGGCAATAAGTGCCCAAAGCTTGATCCACGACTGCCCAAGGCTTGATCCACAAGGGAACAAGCCTTGGTCACTAAAGGAACAACGCATGGGCAAAAAACTAAAAAGCTTGAGAACAGAGAGAAAAAACAAGCTCTGTAAGTCGAAAAACGAGTATTTTATGATACTTTGAGAGTTTTTTCTCAAAAAACTTTTATGTATGCGCATACATTTCATCATTGTTTGTTTAGTTATTGATTTATAGTAAACTTCCCTCGAAGATATTAAACTTCACTCCTATCTTCTCGAACTTCTCCTTCAGTACAAGGAGTTTCTCCTTTTCCTCTGGCGAGGAAGGATCAACATCTATGCGCTCCACATCCTGCGTGATGTCAAGGTCGCCATGGTATTGCAGTTCGAAGAAATCGAAGATGGGCGGAACATCCTTTGCCACTTCCTCGATGAGAGGGAAGTTGTTGACGGTGAGCTTGCGCTCCAATATCCACTGGGCGAAGATGGCGTAGGCTGCCACTGGGTCGCCCATCTTCATGAGTGGTTCGCCATCGTGCGCCAAGCCACAGATGCAGGTAGCCTTTACATCATCCACCCTTGTCGGGATGAGTTGATAGAATCTGCCGAAGTTGACGGAATCGCCCACGCAGAGCGTGGTGCGATGGAAGAGACGGTCTTTCTTGAGCTGGATGGACACATCACCATACTGGCACCACATGCCACCATTGATATAGAGGTCTTTGATGGCATCGGGCTGGGAGAGGAAACCATACTTCGGATATTCGCTCGGCAAGAGTTTCTTGGCATTGCAGCCGAAGAGAGCCTCCACCGCCTCTTGGCGAGTTTCCTTGCCACCAACGGTAGCACCCTTGCCTGTCTCCATCACATTCTTGATGCGTTTCGACTCCAGAATGCCTTCCAATGCCGAGACATGCACTCGGATATAGAAAGCTCCATGGTTGATGATTTGTCGGAGGAATCCCTCGACTATCGGTTGTACCATCTTATAATAAGGTTGCTGGCGCAACAGTTCCTGATAGGCAGACTGATGAGCCGCCAATGCTTGCAATGACTTCGGTGTATCCATAATCTACTTGTTTTTTATAATCAATCCTCCTTGACAATCCATTCGCCTATCGTGCGCCGCTGGCTATCATAGTTGACACCCACCTTCACCAGTCGCTTGCCATTGGCAGAATAAGGTATCAAGTACCCCTTGTTGTCTATCTGCTTGATGGCTTCCTCGGCAGAACCGTCATATTTCAGCTCGAAGACATAAGTAGCTGTCGGCAACTGGAGCACGGCATCCGCCCTGCCTATGGCACTTTCTTCCTCTGCCTTGATGAAAGCACCCATCAAGTTGAATATCAGATAGAACACCGTCTGGAAGTCTCGCTCGTTCTTGTTGCTCAGACGGTTGGAGATGCTGGAAAGATAGGCTTTCAGGCGAACCATCGCTCCCTCTATATCCTCGTCGTAAAGCAACTCCACGAACTCTGCCACCAATCCGTTGTTGTCTATAGATACTGGGGAGAGATAGTTAGGAGCCAAACTCTTCAGCATACCAATCTTTACTTCTCGGTTAGGATACCCTAACTGATAGCTCTTGGTGAGTGGCTTGTACTTCTTGATGGTGAGATAGCCGCTCTGGTAAAGCAAAGGCAAGGCGGAGGTCATTTGCTCTGGCGATACATCGAAGTCATCCACATTGACTCCCTTCTTCTCGATATCCATCACGTTGACATGGTATTTCTGAAGGCTCTTGATGAGGTAGCTCGGTGTGCCAGAGCCAAACCAATACGACTCTATTGCTTGTCCGTTCAAGGCTCTTACCAAACTGAAAGGATTGAATACATCTTCGGAATTTTTGCTAAAGTGATAACCATCATAATACTGGCGCAGTTCTTCCAAACACTCCTCATACGACAAGCCGAGGGCCTTTCCCAAGCCCTCCACATCAGGTTTCATCACGGTGGTAAGCTCTGTCTTGCTGATACCGCAGATGGCAGAATATTGGTCGAACATGCTGATGTTGTCGAGATTGTTCAGTTCGCTGAAGATGCTGAGCTGTGAGAACTTGGTGATGCCTGTGATGAAGGTAAACTCCAAGTATGGGTCGAGCTTCTTGAGCGGACTGTAGAAGTTTTGCATGATGAGACGGAGCGTCTTCAGGTTTTCCTTCTCATGCACCACGTCGAGCAATGGGGCATCATATTCGTCGATGATGACAACAGTCTTCTGCCCTGTCTGTTGGTAAGCACGTATCACCAAGTCTTTCAGGCGAATATTGACATCCACCTTCTCACTTTTATATCCATAAGGGGCTTCTTGATCGTCAAGCATATCTGCCAAATATCTCTCTAACTGATCTGGTGTCATGTGCTTGGCACCGCTCATATCGAAGTGCAGGACAGGATGTTTCACCCATTCCTTCTCGTATTCGGCTATGGCAAGCCCTTCGAAAAGTTCCTTTCTGCCCTCGAAATATGCTTGAAGGGTAGAGGCAAAGAGGGATTTCCCGAATCGCCTTGGGCGACTCAGAAAGACATAGGTCATTCCTTTATTTAGGAAATCTACGATATACTTTGTTTTATCTACATAGAGATAGTTGCCCTCTCGAATCTTCTCGAAAGTCTGTATTCCTACAGGATATTTGTTTACGATTTCTGTCATAATCTCACATGCTTTACGTTTTACGCCGCTAAATTACGAAGTTTTTGCGAAATACACAAATTTTTCTAGAAGAAACTTACGGGGGCAGAACTTCGCTCCTATCAATTTAGTCATCGTCATAGTTTCTCAACGCT
>CAVKXW010000023.1:0-30041 GCA_963660215.1 Bacteroidaceae bacterium
AACGCTGTTACTGCTTTTTTTGAATTATGCAAGGTATAAACGCGGAGCCGCTTACTTTTATCGGAAGACAGCGTGAAGAGATGTGAAGAGTGGTGAAGAGTGAACACACACTCTTCACACCTTTATTTATCTAATTATCAACAACTTACTACTACCTTGTGAAGAGTGAAGAGCAAAATGAAAATCCCCTCGCAATGCTTTTTGCCATCACTCACGATGCAGTTTTCTACCTCTCAGAATACTTCTTCCACCGACTGTCCGCTATGATGACAGCCAACTGTTCATCCCTTGCAGCCAATGGGCGAAGCCTTGACAACGAGCATAAAAAAGCGCCTACTTTCACAAGCAGACGCCTTAACATACCTAAATACTAACTAATAAATTCCTATTGAATCTTACACGATATAATAAAAGTTCAGTTTATGAATTCTAATCATATATAAGACGCATGCCACGACAAAAGGTTTAATGAGAGAGCAAAAAAAATATCAAAATCTTCCATTTTCTTTATTTTCACAATGTTTTAAAACAAATATAACACTATATTTTGGTTTTTCAAACATTTTGTCGTATCTTTGCAACCAATTTAAGACATTTGACATGAAAAAGATCGTATTTATGATATTAGCGGCAGTCCTTACCTTCGCTTCATGTTCGCACAAGCAGCAAGAAGCCAAGGCTGACATCATCGACACAATCTCCGTGATGATGATGAAGGTACAAAAGTGCAGCCGCTTATACACCTCCGAGGTCCACATTCACAAGATCATCACCCATGATGACCAACTCAACCTGAAAGGTTCTCTTTTCAACAAAAGTTTCAGCATCCATGTTCCAGGCTCAACTCGCAAAGTTGCCATACCGATGGATGCAACCATCAAGGCATACATTGATTTCTCCAGTTTCACCGACAAGAATGTGAATCGGCATGGAGACAAAATTGAAATCACACTGCCTGATCCCCAAATGGTGCTTACCAGCAGCAAAATCGACCATGAATCGGTAAAGCAGTTTGTATCGCTTGCCCGTAGCAACTATAGCGATGCCGAGCTTACACAGTTGGAGGCGCAAGGCAGGGAGAGCATCATCCGCGACATCCCCAACCTCGATATCATCGAGCAAGCGCGCCTCAATGCCGCCAACACCCTCATCCCCATGCTGAAGGACATGGGATTCAAAGAAGAAAATATCAAGGTTTCGTTCCGCAAGAAGTTTACGATAGATGACGTGAAGAGTCTCCTGGATGCTTCGACGGTAGAAAAGAAAGGAGGACAAAAGCAATGAGAAAAATACAAATCACGATAGTTCTGCTCATCGTACTGCTGATAAGCGGAGGAATCTACTGGCTCAACAAGGGCAACTCGGTAAGCATTGTCACCGAAGGAAAGACTGTACTCTCGCCTACCCAGATAGAGAGCATCGAGGCTATCGGGCAATGGGAATTTCTGTCGATTAGCACAGAAGAACTCGTAGATACAACCCGACATAAGTTCTTTGGCGACGACCAACTCACGCGCATCTACCATGGAACTTTGCGACTGGGCATCGACATGCGAGACGTGAAGGAAGGCTGGATATATGCCGACAACGACACCATCGTTTGTACCCTTCCCCCTATCAAACTGCTTGACAACAATTTCATCGACGAAGCCAGGACCAAGAGTTTCTTCGAAGAAGGCAAATGGACAGGAGCCGACCGACAAGCAATGTACGAGCGGGCCTCCGCTGCGATGAAGCGGCGCTGCCTCACGCAGGAAAATATCCAGACCGCCCAGAATAATGCAAAGATACAGTTTGGGGAAATGCTGAAGGCTATGGGATATAAATACGTTAGGGTGGAGTTTTAACTTTAGAGTCAAACATAAAACATATAAGAGATGGATGCAATCAACGATTTTTTCACAGCGTTTAGTACATTCCTTTGGGGATGGCCAATGATTATCTTGTTGTTAGGAACCCATGTATTCCTGACCATTCGCCTACGATTTCCACAACGCAAGATATTCAAGGCCATCAAGCTATCGGTCAAGAAAGACAAAAATGCCACGGGCGATGTCTCTCAGTTTGGAGCCCTGGCCACTGCCCTAGCCGCCACCATCGGTACGGGCAACATCATCGGTGTGGCAACTGCCATTGCCCTTGGTGGACCAGGAGCAGTGCTTTGGTGCTGGCTTACGGGTGTATTCGGCATTTCTACCAAATATGCCGAAGGCTTGCTTGCTGTGAAATATCGCGTGAAGACCAAACAAGGCAAGATGCTTGGAGGCCCGATGTATGCGTTGGAGAAAGGCTTGGGATGGAAATGGCTTGCCCTTCTTTTTGCTATATTTGCCGCCCTAGCATCATTTGGCATCGGTAGCACTGTGCAAGCAAATGCGATCTCTACCCTAGTAGAAAACCAATATGGAATTTCTCCTTATATTACGGGGGCTATTGTCACAATACTCGGCGCAGCCGTCATCATAGGAGGAGTAAAAACCATCTCCAAAGTGTGCGGCATGTTAGTTCCATTCATGGCCCTCTTCTATGTATTAGGATGTATCTACATTCTCATCGTCAACCATGCATACCTCATTCCTGCCATCAAGATTATCATCGAGTCTGCATTCACAACAAAAGCTGCAGGCGGTGGTTTTGCAGGCAGCACGATGATCATAGCAGCACGCTATGGCATCGCACGTGGTTTGTTCTCAAACGAAAGCGGTTTGGGCTCTGCGCCGATAGTTGCTGCCGCTGCCCAAACTCGCAACCCTGTACGACAGGCTCTCGTTTCATCTACAGGCACTTTTTGGGATACAGTCATCATATGCGCCTTGACTGGTTTGGTCATTACCTCCAGTATTATCGCCTATCCAGACATAGACTATCATGATGGAGCTGCGCTCACAAAAGCTGCTTTCAGCAAGATACCATACATCGGTGCCCCACTCTTGACTTTCGGACTTGCTACATTTGCCTTCAGCACCACACTGGGCTGGAGCTATTACGGGGAACGCTGTGTAGAATATCTCAAGGGCAAGAAATGGATGCTTTGTTATAGAGTGCTTTACATCATAAGTATTTTTGCAGGAAGCGTCATCAGCCTGGGATTGGTATGGAACATTGCCGATTGCATGAACGCACTGATGGCTATACCTAACCTTCTGTCATTGCTTTTCCTCAGTGGCATCATAGTACATGAAACTCGTAAATACCTGTGGCGCGACCGTTTGGACAAAGACATGGAAGATTACGAAATACAAGAATTAGAATAAAAAATATAAAAGCTCGGACTGCAAGGGATGCATTCCGAGCTTTTGGATTTTTATATCGTAGGAATCATACTACTTGATTCATACATCAAGCTGAAGATGCTTCATAGAATGACCACCCCAAAGTGTATCATTCACAAATTTAAATCCCACTTTAGTATATAGCTTCTCGGCTTTTGGATTTCCCTTGTCACAAAGCAACCCTACTTTTAAAAAGCCAAGTTGCTTAGCACGCATGATTCCAGCCTCAAGAAGTTTGGTTGCTATACCTTTACCACGATAAGAACTAGAAACTGCCAGGCTATCAAAATAAAACTCACCCTCTTCTGTCTCAGCATCCATGCCAGAATAGTCCTTACCAAAGGCTACAAGAGCTTCTTCTATGAAGCGTTGACGCAACTTCTTCAACTGTCCACCATCATAAGAGACTAAAATTCCAGCAAGAATGCCATCGGTAGTAGTTGCTATAAGCGTATTACAATAGCTATATTGGCTATTTTCCATTTCTACCAATTTTGTCATCATACGATGGAAATCAACCAAATTATGATGTGGGCCTGCAAAGTTTTGACAACACTGTGTATTCATCGCCTCCATAATAAGCGATGCTATGTGCGAAGCCTTATCAGGCGTAGCCATTTCTATGAGTATCTTCATTTTTTATATGTTATGTTATAATAGAACGTTCTAGATAAGAACGTTCTATTTTGCAGATTATTGTTTTACAACCTTTATTTCAGAACTTCCAGGTTTAAAGAGATACCCCACACACTCTGTAGCATCAGCCTTGAATGACTTCCATGTTAGTTTGTCCCAGCTTATCTTGTCAGTACTCTGAGCAACAGGAACCTGAGGTATCAAGCTTCCATCTTTAACTAGTATCACGCAAGGAATCTTATTATCCTTTACACTGATATCTTGGTATCCACCCTCATAAACCTTTCCATTCTGATAATCTATCCATTTACCTTTAGGCAGATAAACAGTGCGACTTGTACCTGACTCCAACAAAGGAGCCACCAACATTTGAGAACCGTACATATACGCATCCTCCACCTGCCAGGCACCAGCATCATGAGGGAATTCTACGAATAGGGCACGCACCATAGGCAATCCTCGTTCAGAGCAATCCTTAGCCTGTGCATATATATAAGGCATCAATTGATACTTCATCTCTGCATTGGCACGGAAAGCATCAGTAAAGTCTTTACTAATGAGCCAAGGCTCTGTTGGAGGTGCACCATGTGCGCGTGTATGTGAACTTAAAAATCCGAAAGGTAACCAACGACGATACAAATCATCAGGACTCTGGGTAACAAAGCCACCCATATCATGGCTCCAGAAAGAGAAACCACTCAATCCAAAACTCAAACCGCCACGTAGGTCGCCCATCATACCTACGCTACCCACTTCGTTGGTAGCTGCATCACCGCCCCAATGAAGAGGGAAACGTTGGCTACCAGCCCAAGCACTGCGAGCCCAGATGACACCCTCGTTATCTGGAGTATTCTCTTTCACTGCCTCCCAGAGAGCCTTGTTATAGCGCAATGGGTAGAGATTGTGCTCATAGAATCCTGTCTTGCCGCTGGCATAGAGACCGTCGTAAGGAGCAGCCTCTCCAAAGTCGCACTTGATAACGCTTACGCCCTGCTTAATCAGATTAGCAATCTTACCTTGGTACCAGCTCACCGTCTTCGGATTAGAGAGGTCGAGCACTGCGTCTTCATAATTCAAGGTACCATTACCGCTTCTCACAGTCATGCCACCATCAACCAATTCCTTAAAGTACCTATTCTTCGGAGTGAAGTAAGGCAACTGCCACAGACAGGTATGAAATCCATCTTTCTTCAACGTCTTCAACATACCAACTGGGTCTTTGAATCTATCCTTGGCAAATTCATAGTCACACTGCCAATCTACTCCAAACCATCCCGTATCAAAATGAATCACGTCCGCAGGAATCTTGTTGGTTCTCAATTGACGCGCAACCTCCAATCCTTCTTGCTGTGAGAAATAAGAGATGCGACTCATCCAGGTTCCAAAAGTCCACAAAGGGAGCATCGAAGACTTACCTGTCACATTGGTATATTCATTCAGGATATCCTTAGGTTCTCCAAAGAACACAAAGAAGTCCATGGTTTCATCACCCATAAAAAGTCGCTGAGCACCAATATAACTAGCACCAAAATCAGCCGTAGTAGGAGCAGAAGTATGCATGAAAAATCCATACCCTCTATTAGAGAAATAGAATGGAACAGGCTTATACATACCATCTGTTTCTGGCCCTTGTGGGTCAACCACAGAGATGTTCACTTTCTGTCCAACCTTATTCAATGAAGTGAAACTCTCACCACAACCATAGATACGCTCGCCAGGAGAGAGCAAGAATACAGGATTGATGCTCCGAGAGTTGTCACGACCCCGTTTGATAAAGTTGAAAGGCAACAATTTGACTTGGGTACTGTCATTATCTACAATATGACGAGTTTGTGTCAAAAGCTTACCATTGGCATCGCGCAAAACCAATCGGAATGGAAACTTTTGGATTTCCAGTTCACCACGTTTACTTTTGTAGACAATACTTCTATCATTTACAAAAGTATTCCACCTTCCTTTACCCATTTTAGCATTACCGTTCCCGGTATTCTCGGCTATATATTCTGGCGAGAACATAGGGTCATTGGCATCATCCATTTTTGGCTCGACAGGAGAAGTAAAGAGCGTAACGCGCAGTGTACGATCATCTATCTTCTGCACCTTAATTTTTAGGTTGGGGTCGTTGTCGTACTGAGTATCAGGAAAGTCTAGCATCTGCATACGGACAGGCCAATAGCCGTTCAGATTGAAAGCTTGGCGCGGAGCTAAACGATAACGTTTCCAATTCAGCAAGCCTTCTCCTTTATTGAGGTCGAAACCAGCTATGCTGTCTGCCAAGAAATAAGTATTAGCCAAGTCTGAAAAATCCCCAGACATATCATAGGCTTGGCATTGAAGATACTCAATGCCATTGTTTGTTTTAATTTGTGCTTGGGCTACAGTTGCAAGGCCACAAACACATAGAGTGATAAATACCTTTCTCATAAATTCCTTCAATTTAGGTTATAGAACTATATTGTTACTAAATTACGTTTATCTTCCTAATTTACTACGTATTTTTGAAAAAAAGCACATTTTTCCATAAAAAATTATTTTTTAACAAAAAAAGTTTTTGCCTTTTGACAAAAAGTTGTATCTTTGCTCTAGGCTTTGAAGCTAAATCTCTATACATTTATAGAGATACCTACACTCCCCGTAGGTTCCATAAGCTTCAAAGCCTTTTCCATGGACATCAAGAAACTAAGCTTGCAAGCTATTCTGATACCACTCAAACAATTTCCTTACTCCATCCTCAATCTCTACTTTATGAGTCCAACCTAGAGAGTGAAGTTTATCAACGTTTATGAGCTTTCTTGGGGTTCCATCTGGTTTACTAGCATCAAACTCTACAGTTCCCTCAAAACCGACAACTTTAACAATGAGCTCTGACAGTTCACGGATGGTCAACTCCTTGCCTGTACCCACGTTGATATGGCAGTTGCGAATCTCGCCGAGTGATGGGATGGCTCCGCCTCTGCCCTCTGAGTTGTTGCGGTCAACGGCGCCATCTACCTTGGCACCATAGAATACAGAACTGTACTTTTCTATGCCGATGATGTCCTTGAAGTCTACGTTCAAGAGTACGTGCACGCTGGCATCTGCCATGTCCTCGCTCCAGAGAAACTCACGCAATGGTTTGCCTGTACCCCAGAGCACCACCTTATTATTATAGATGCCATAGAACTCCAAGGCTTTCAGGATGCGCTCGTGGTCGTTGCTACCATCCACATTGCCCTCGCCGATGATAGCACGAAGCTTGTCGGTTGGGTTGATAGGGCGTTTGTTCATGTCTATCTCGATGCTGTGCCAGTCATCATCATGGACGAGCTTCGCCAGATATATCTTGCGCATCATGGCTGGCATCACATGACTGTTCTCCAAGTGGAAGTTGTCGTTAGGGCCATAGAGGTTGGTTGGCATCACGGCGATATAGTTGGTGCCATACTGGAGGTTGTAGCTCTCACACATCTTCAGACCGGCAATCTTGGCGATAGCGTACTCCTCGTTGGTATACTCCAAAGGAGAAGTCAAGAGCACATCCTCCTTCATGGGCTGAGGTGCATCCTTAGGATAGATGCAGGTAGAACCCAAGAAGAGAAGCTTCTTTACGCCATGAGAGTAAGCATTGCTGATGACATTGCACTGCATCTTCATGTTCTGCATAATGAAGTCGGCACGATAAAGCGAGTTCGCCATGATGCCGCCCACGAAGGCTGCGGCCAAGACCACAGCATCAGGACGTTCCTCGTCAAAGAACTTTTCGACAGCATACTGGTCGGTGAGATCGAGTTCCTTATGAGAACGCCCCACCAAATTATGATAGCCTCTTGCCATGAGGTTGTTCCAAATGGCAGAACCCACGAGTCCGTGGTGTCCTGCTATATATATCTTGCTATTTTTATCCAACATGATTATTACTAAAAAACTGCGTTATCTGCGAGAGATTTACTTCACGATTCCTTTCTCCAAATACTCTGCGAGATTGGTACGAACCTTCATACCAGCATCCTCAGCAGCCACCTTTGCCATATCGTGTTCCACCATAATCTTCACGAGTTCCTCAAAAGACGTGCTATTAGGATTCCAACCGAGCTTAGCCTTTGCCTTGGTTGGATCTCCCCATAAATTTACAACATCTGTTGGACGATAAAAGTCTGGAGACACTTCAACAAGGGTTTTACCCATAAGTTCTTCAGGACCTTCCACACAGATACCCTTTTCATGTTCACCCTTGCCTTCCCACTTTAGTTCAATACCTACATAATGGAAAGCCAACTGTGCAAACTCTCGAACAGAATGCTGAACACCAGTAGCTATGACGAAATCCTCTGGTTTTTCTGCTTGCAGAATGAGCCACATACACTCAACATAATCTTTTGCATAGCCCCAATCACGAAGAGAATCAAGATTACCAAGATATAGTTTATCTTGTTTACCTTGCTTAATACGAGCAGCAGCAAGGGTAATCTTACGAGTTACAAATGTTTCACCACGTCGTTCGCTTTCATGATTAAAGAGTATTCCCGAACAACAAAACATTTGATATGCATCACGATATTCTTTGACTATCCAAAAACCATATTGCTTAGCTACGGCATATGGAGAATAAGGATGAAATGGCGTATTCTCATTTTGAGGCACCTCTTCTACCTTTCCATAAAGTTCAGAAGTTGAAGCTTGATACATGCGACAAGTCTCTGTCAGCCCACATTGACGAATAGCTTCCAATATACGGAGCACACCTGTAGCATCTACATCTGCTGTAAATTCTGGAGAATCAAAACTAACCTGCACATGACTTTGAGCCGCAAGATTATAAACTTCATTTGGCTTCACCTTGCCCATCACCTGAATAATACTCATAGAATCCCCCATATCCGCATAATGAAGATGGAAATGGGGTTTACCTTCCAAATGAGCAATACGTTCACGATAATCTGTAGAAGAGCGACGGATGGTTCCATGTACTTCATAACCTTTGTTCAGCAGTAATTCTGCCAAGTATGATCCATCTTGTCCTGTTATGCCCGTTATTAGAGCTACTTTTCTATTATTCATGATAATTATTTTTCAAATCTATTTACATCATGCGAAGCTATGATTATTTTATTCTATAAAAATCTATGTTCGCACTTCTTTTTGCTGCAAAATTAATTTTTTTTTCTGAGACTAAAAAGAAAACAACTACTTTTTTTGCATATTTGACAAAAATGAATCATCATGAACCACTTTTACTCTCTTCAAAAGACTTCGAAGAAAAGCAAGGGACAAATCAGCATGAGATACATCTGATTTGTCCTCTCGCTGTTTTATGCAAATATTTTCATCTCATGGAATATCAGAAAGCCAAAGAAGCTCCCTTCAAATCCACAGCTTGAGCTTTTAAATCCCCCTTACCTCTCAAAACGACAATGCACTTGCCGAAGAATGCCTTGCGCACTGGGTCGGTGAAACGTTCGAGGGATGTTTGGCAACCATTGTCTGTGCCAAGAATTTTTGCGTTAGCAACACTTGCAGAAGCTTTAGATTCTGCATCATCCGACAAGGTGAAAAAAATCTGGTTGTCAGCATTCGGACAGAGATTACCGTCCTTATCGACTACATTCACCTCGACAAAGGTGGTAGGCTCTTCCTTGCCATTAGCCAAAGTACCCTGATAGGTTTTCTTCAGCACGATATGGTCTGGGGCACCTGCGGTCTTGACAACTTGCTCGCCCACCTGCTTGCCGTCCTTGCGAGCGATGACCTTCACCTCGCCTGGCTGATAGGTAACACGCCACATCACGTGATACTCGGTGCTCTTTTCGTACTCGGCACCAGTATTGGCTGCACCATAAACTGTCTTCTTGCGAACGCCCTGACTCTTGCCATTGACGAAGAGTTCCACCTCGTCGGCATGATTGAAGTAGCACCACATGTCTATCTCCTGCCCAGGAATCCAATTCCAGTGAGGGAAGAGATGGAGCACATCCTTGTTGGTCCACTCGCTCTGATACATATAGTAGCTATCCTTTGGCAGACCTGCGAGGTCGATGATGCCGAAGTAGCTGCTACGGGCTGGATAAGCATAAGGAGTAGGCTCACCGATATAGTCGAAACCTGTCCAGATAAACTGACCACCTACGAAGTCGTTGTGCTTCACTACATCCCATGTCTCCTCGTGGGTACTGCTCCAAGAGGCGTGCATATTATCGTATGCCGAGCACATATAGGAAGGGTCGGTATATGGCAGCCACCACTCCTTAGGGGCTGTGGTGACGCTATCGGAAGGCATCTTGTAGAAGCCACGAGTCTGGAGGGCAGACACACTCTCGGAGAAGATGAATGGCTTGCCAGGGAAATTCTGAGGCACATCCTTCACCCACTGATGGTGATAGTTGAAGCCGATGACATCTATCGCCCCACTCTTGAAGAGGTGGTTCTTAGGGTCTGGCTCGTTACATCCTGCGGTGATAGGACGAACGCCCCAAGGGTCGTACTCCTTCACTATCTCTGCGAGGTGCTGGGTAAGGAGGGAGTTAACGCTCAGTTCGTCGCCATGCGCCAAGGTAGAGGCATCATGACCTGCATTCAATATCAAGTTGGCTTGTTCGAGGGTCAATGTATCGGCAGCGGCATCCGACCACTGCTCCAACACCTCGTTGCCAATGCTCCACATGATGACACTTGGATGGTTGCGGTCACGCTTTACAAGGTCGGAGAGGTCTTTCTTATGCCACTCGTCGAAGAAGCGAGCATAGTCGCCATTCGACTTCTTTCTGCGCCACATATCGAAGCTCTCGTCCATCACGAGCAAGCCCATGGAGTCGCACATGTTCAGGAGCTCAGGTGCTGGTGGGTTATGACTGCTACGAATGGCATTCACGCCCATGTCTCGGAGGATGATGAGCTTGCGGTGCATGGCATCCTCATTGACAGCAGCACCGAGACATCCAAAGTCGTGATGCTCACAGACACCATTCAGTTTGAGACTCTTGCCATTGAGCGAGAAGCCCTTCTGGGCATCAAACTTCACATCACGGAAACCTGTGGTCGTAGTCTCGGTATCCACTACCTTGCCATTCACCACGAGTTCGCTCTTCACGGTGTAGAGGTATCCATCGCCGATATTCCAGAGATGAGGATTTTCTACCTTGAGCTGCTGTGTAAAATCACCTTGGCTCTTAGCTACCACCTTGCCAGCGGCATCGAGGATGGTATTGCGAACCACGACTTTTGTCTTGCCCTTGGCAGAGATATTGGCATCCACCTTAATCTTGACATCGCCCTGAGGGGTGGTAGATACATACTGTCCCCATTGAGGGATGTAGGCATTCTGCTTCTGGGTTTTGTCGAGCCATACATGGCGATAGATACCGCAGCCTGAATACCATCGGCTGTTAGGTTGGTCGCTGTTGTCCACCTTCACAGCGATGACATTATCGCCCTTCTTATTAATATAAGGTGTCAGGTCGTACTCGAAGGTGCTGTAGCCATAAGGACGAGTGCCGAGCTTATGACCGTTGATATAGACGGTGGAGTTCATGTACACGCCATCGAAGGTGATGGTGTAACGCTCGTACTTATCCTTAGGATTCACAGTAAAGTGCTTGCGATACCAACCGATGCCGCCAGGAAGCGCTCCACCTCCTGCACCCGAAGGGTTATTAGGCAGGAAGTCGCCCTCGATAGCCCAGTCGTGTGGCAAGTTCAAAGCTCGCCATCCCATGTCGGCATAGCTGTTTTTCTCCATGCCAGCACTATCAGCTAATGCGAAAAGCCAGTCCTTGTCAAAGGACTGGCGATCACGGGCGCTCAAAGACTGAGCGCCCAATAATATTGCTGCTAAAACAAATATTTTCTTCATATTACTTCAATTTTACAGTAACTGCCTGACCAGCATACTTCACCATCTTGCCCTTAGGAGCCTTGGCGAGGTCTACCCCCTGTGCGTTCTGTGCGCTTACGAGGATGACATTGAAGCGACGCTTCTGGAGCATACCGTCGAACGAACCCTTGCGAGCACCGATGGTAACCGTCTTCTGGGCATCGTTGTATCGGATGTCGATGGTAGCGTACTTACCCTTCTCATAGTTGTAGTTGGTACCCTCGTCCTCATAGATGGTGAACTGACCGTCCTTGCCTGCATATACATAGAGGTCGATGAGCTCTGGCTTCTTCTGGTCGCTCCACTCCATCTCAGGACCTACAGGGAGGATGGCTCCCTCTGGGCAGAAGACTGGAATCTTATCGTATGGAGCATCAGCCACAATGGTCTGACCGCCTGCATAATACTTGCCTGTATAGAAGTCGTACCAACCCTTCTGCTGAGGGAGGTAAACATTGCGGCTATACTTCTGGTACTCGCCCACAGGACAAGCCATCAGGGCTGAGCCAAACATCCACTGGTCCTTGATGTCGTATACCTTGTCGTCGCCATTGAAGTCCATCACGAGGGCACGCATCATGGTGTAGTCCTTCAGGTGAACCATACCTGCCATACTGTAGAGGTAAGGCATCAAGCGATAACGAAGCTTGTCGTAAGCCACGATGGTCTTATAGGCTGGGTGCTCGGCTGGAGCGATGTTCCAAACCTCACGTGTAGGCCACTGACCGTGGGTGCGATAGAGAGGAACGAAGCAACCAAACTGGTTCCATCGAGCCTGCAACTCACGCCACTCCTTCAAGTCGGAGTTCTCTACACCACAAGAATCAAACTCCTGCTGTGCCTTCACGTAACGGTTCTCCACACAGAAACCACCCTGGTCCATGCCCCAGAATGGGAGACCAGCGATAGAATAGTTCAAACCTGCCGTCATCTGCGCACGCATATCTTCCCAACGGGTAGCGATGTCGCCCGACCAGGTGGCTGTGCTATAACGCTGCTCACCTGCGAAACCAGAGCGAGTCAAGAGGAAGACACGCTGGTTAGGGTTTACAGAGCGCTGACCATTATAGATGGCATCGGCATTTACGATGCTATAAGCGTTGAAGTACTCGGTAGATGTACCGAGGGCGGTAGGACCACTGAGGGTCTTGCGATACCACATAGGGGTACAGTCGCGCACATTAGGCTCGGATGCGTCCATCCACCAAGCGTCCACACCAAACTTATACTTCGAATAGAGGTTCTCGTCCATTTGGCGCCAGAACATCTTGCGAGCATCGGCATCGTAAGCGTCATAGAAAGAGCCACGGAAGCCAAGCCAGTCGTGAATGTCGTCCTTGATGGCCTGGTGATACATCCAGCCCTTGCTATCCAGCTCCTTGTAATTCTTGACGGTATCGTAGAACTTAGGCCATACGGAAATCATGAAGCGACCATGCATGGCGTGTACGCTGTCGAGCATAGCCTGTGGGTTAGGATAACGAGAAGGCTCGTACTCGTGACTTCCCCAAGAGTCGAGAGGCCAGTAGTTCCAGTCCTGTACGATGTTATCCACTGGGATATGGAGGTCACGGAACTTCTTGAGGTTCTCCTCGATGTCCTGGCTGCTCTGATAACGCTCACGGCTCTGCCAGAAGCCGAGCACCCACTTAGGGTAAACAGGAGCCTTGCCTGTCAAGGTACGATAGCCAGAGATGACCTCGTCCATGTTCTGACCTGCGATGAAGTAATAGTCCATATCAGGCGACATCTCGCTCCAAATGCTCAACTGGTTTTTCTCAGCCTCCGAGCGAGGAGCTGCCACACGCAGACCACAGTAAGATACATCGCCGTCTGGCTGCCACTCGATGCGGATAGGAGTCTTCACGCCCTTGGCGATGGCTGTCTCAAACTTATAAGAGTTAGGATTCCAAGCTGTACGCCAACGTTCTGGCACCACGAGCTTACCATCGATATAAATCTTCATATAGCCAGCGTAGTAGAGGATAAACTGGTAGAAGCTATTGGTAGGAGCCTCCACGTAACCCTCGTATACCACCTTGGAGCCATTGAGCGCAAAGCCCTGTGGCAGGTTCTGGATGCCGCCGTTGTCGGTCTGCTTGCAAACCTCGGAAGCCTCAGGCATCGCATACTCGAAGTAGATGCTATCCTCGCCACGTACTATCTTCTTGCCGTTCTTATCCACGTAAGTACCTGTGAGCTGACCTTCCTTACCGTCCTTGTCATAGAGTTTGAAGGCACGGTTCAGTTGGAGATAATCCTCTGGATTGCCCCAACGGCAATAGGAATAAGAATCCCAAAGGATACCATAGTTCTTGTTGGAGATGACGAAAGGCACGCTCACCTTGGTATTATACTGGAAGAGGTCCTCGTTCTTGCCCTTCATGTTGAGTTCCTCGCTCTGGTGCTGACCGAGACCATAGAAAGCCTCGTTGTCAGGAGAGTCGAAGAGGGCACGCCAAGACCATCCATGCTTCTGCGCCTCTGGCACCTTGGCGATGTCTACGCCAATCTCACGGTCGGGCACGGTGAAAGGCTTGAACGTCTTACCGCCCTGAGCCACCTCATTGAGGAGCACATTATCCTTGAGGTCGTAGAAGGTGATATGACCTGTAGCCTCATTGAGCACGGCACGCATGGCAGCGGTGGTAACGATGAGGTCGTCTCCCTGCTCCTCCACCTTATAGTTTGCCTTCTCTTTTTGAGGAACGATGATGAGGCTCTGTTTGTTGCGAAAGCTCTGCTCCGCCGTAGCCTGCACACGGATAATCTTATCGCCCACCACCTGGAGGCGAATCTGCGAAGGACCATTGTCCTGGTGTTGCTTCAACTGCACGGTAAGATAGTTACCCTGCTGAGTGAACCCAGCTGCCTGGAGGCCTGTGGCACTCAAGAACAGCATTGCTGAGATAAGTAATGTCTTAGTTAGTTTCATGTTTATATGTAACAGAGTTTAAAATTTGCGGCAAAGTTACGGAAATAATCCGTAACTTTGGCACGCAAATGTAATTTATAACGGCATAAAATGTTAACCGCAAAGATTCAATGCAGAATATATAAACATTTCATTCTTCTTTTAGATTCTTTTTATATTGAGAAGGAGTCACACCATATTCCTCTTGGAAATACTTTGTGAAATAGCGCGGATTATTAAAGCCCACCTTATAAGCCACCTCACTCACATTAAGATCTTCTGTACGAAGTAGATATTCAGCATAACCAATACGTTTGGCTCTGAGATATTCAGAAGGAGTCGTACCAGTTAGTGAAATCATACGCTTATACAATTGCACACGCGAGATACAAAGATGCGCACTCATCGACTCTACAGAAGTATCAGGGTCGCCCATATTGTCACGAATATAAAGGTCTACCTCATTGATAAACTTCTTATCAGCCTCTGTCATTACATAATCTGTGACATTATTTTTATGTTCCACATGATGCGCAGCGCTGGCATTTTGCTGAGGACTCTCTGTCTGATTATTTTTTCCATTATCCCTAGAACGTCCCGACCATTTCAAGAGATTGCGTATGCGGAGATTGAGCATGTCCAAATCAAAAGGCTTTGTGATATAATCATCAGCGCCACACTCCAAACTCTCCTTACGCTGTTCATCTCCCAAACGAGCCGAGAGCATAATGAACGGAATGGAGGTTGTTTCATCATTGCTCTTACACATCTTGCAGAGTTCATTACCATCCATGACAGGCATCATTACGTCACTGAGAATCACATCTGGGCGATGGTCTATAATTTTATTCCATGCATCTTGTCCATTCACTGCGTCCATAACAATATAATAATCGTTCAAGACATCATTCATGAACTCTCGGAAATCGTCACTATCATCAACCAACAACAAGACTGGTTTTTTGAAAGGAACTTCCGCTTTTTTGCCTGTAGTGCGATGCACACCATAAAGGACGTCCCTATCCTCCGACTCGCGTGATTCCCCTTGATGAACTGTTGAAATAATAGGCGCAGCCCGTAGAGTACCTAGATGAGCTGTAGAATGAGAAGTGGTATTGCTCTCTATTGGCAAATCGACCATAAAGATTGCGCCTCCATCAGGATTGTCGGCGACACTAACCTTTCCACCGTGTAACTCAGCAAACTTTTTAACTAAATTCAATCCGATTCCACTGCCCCCCTGTGGCTGCATCTCAGTTCCGTCCACCTGATAGAAGCGCTCGAAGACATGTTCCTTCTCCTTATCACTGATTCCCTTTCCTGTATCAGAAACAGAAATGCGAAGCATATCAGAATCCTTGTCATTGACACGCTGACGCAAAGCAATGCTCAATGAAACGGTGATAAAGCCACCATCAGGGGTAAATTTATAAGCATTACTCAATAGATTATTAACTATCTTGCCCACTTTATCTGGATCGAAAGACATTTGCAACTTTGGTATTGTCGACTCAAAAGAAAGTGTCACCTTAGCATTGGCAAGCGTACGGAAAGAAACGCAGATGTTATCTACAAAACTTACGATATCGGTACGTGTAAGAATGAGTTTCTCTTTGTTCTGGTCGATCTTACGGAAATCGAGTATTTGGTTCACCAAATTGAGCAAACGAGTGGCATTGCGATGAATCATCTCCAATTTGCGTCGCTTATTTTCATCATTTTCCTCACGAATCATATTTACCAGAGGTGAAATGATCAGAGTGAGCGGCGTGCGTAGCTCATGGCTCACATTGGTAAAGAAATTGAGTTTCAGCTCATTGAGTTCTTTAGTCTTTTTAATGCTATCTTCCTTGCTCTGAAGTTCAAATTTCACACGTTGTTTCTCAATCATACGACTACGATAGAGATACAAGACAGCACAAATTAATACAAAATAGAGTATGAATGCCCAAATCGAGAGATAAAAAGGAGGATGGATATGCACCTTAAGAGAACTTACCTCTTCGCTCACACTTCCATCAGCATTCACCACCTTACACTCCAGCACATAGTTGCCAGAAGACAAGTTGGTGAATGTAACTTCCGGTCTACCCTCGGCTGTCATCATCCACTTGTCATCAAGTCCCTTCATGCGATAGAGGAAACGACAACGAGCAGGAAGCCCCACTTGGTCGGATGCCAATTGTACAGTAAACGCCT
Source organism: Bacteroidaceae bacterium (assembly GCA_963660215.1). Taxonomy (GTDB): domain Bacteria; phylum Bacteroidota; class Bacteroidia; order Bacteroidales; family Bacteroidaceae; genus Prevotella. The sequence goes on from CAVKXW010000023.1 coordinate 16,868, forward strand.
TGTCCTTATAACTTAGGTCGAGCTCAGGATGAGAATCAAGCGACTCCTTGAGAGGCACTCTTCCCTCGAATTCCTCACCAGCAGTAAGAGGATGATCAAAGAGTACAAAACCACTAAAGAGGACACGTGCCTGTTTTTTATTAGCCTGAATCAAACGTGGAGAGATGATATTGATACCATCCTGACCGCCTACAGCTATAGAGCCATTCCGCATGAGACAAGCTGAACGCTGATTGAACTGACGGCTCTGTAAGCCATCAAGCGAATTGAAACTTATCATAGTGCAGTCCCACTTCCCCTCATTGTTCTTAACAAGGGTGACACGAGTAACGATAAATTCAGAAACAAGCCACATGTTGTGTTGCTTATCTTCCAAAATGGCACATCCCACAGAACCTTGTGTACCATTGAGGTCGTTGATCGACTCCATCTGGCCAGTACTCTCATCATACATGGTGACGCCAGCAGGAGAAGCCATCCAAAGAATGCCACGGCTATCCTTCATCGCATAATTGAGCGAAGGACTAGGGAAAGGCTGACCAGCCTTGGTTCCATTGACGTTAGTCACCTTACAGGTGCCAAAATCGAAGAGAGAATAATTTTGGGAGTGAGCGATGAGAATCTGATTTTTATTTGATACAAATAAAGAATTGATAAAATCGCTAGTGATACCAGAATTCTGCACATTATAAGTAGTGAAAGATTCTGACTTAGGATTGAAGATTTGGAAGCCACTACCCAGGGTTCCCAACACAAGACGATGATATGGATCTTCAGCAAGACACCATACACTGTTGTTGGCTAGTCTACCTGGTGCCGCATGGAAAGCCTTCCATTTGCCATGACTATATTGGGCAAGGCCACCATTGAACGTACCAAAATACAAGGTACCATCGGACATCGTGACACTGCTCACTATGACATCAGAAGAAAGCCCGGTCTGGGCTTGCCCAAAACGCCAGCTCTGTCCTGTAATAGGACTATAGCAGACAATTCCCCCATCATTGGTACCACACCAAAGATTGCCATTCAGATCCTGCGTGATGGTACAGATGTCACCCAGGGGTATGGTATAGAACTTCTGGGCAGAAGGTGAATAATAAGCCACACCGTTCTTATAGCTACCTACCCAAATGGCACCATCTTCATCTATATACACTTTCTGCAGGGAATTGTCTACGATACTACCCTTTTCGTTAGAATGAAGGAACTGACGACAAGTCCTGGTTCTAAAATTGATATAAAAAAGTCCATTATGGTCGGAAGCCACCCAGAGATTGCCCGCTTTATCACGCGCAATATCACGAATGACGACATGCCCGCCAACATTCACCGGAATGCCATAGCTGGCAAGATAGGCACGACTGTCAGTCCATTTTTTCTGCTTTGAATTATATACATAGGTTGCACCACTGACAGCCACCCAATATCCCCCTTTTCCATCATAATAGGAATAGGCGCCATTGTCGCCCGCAGCCTTACGGTCGGCAAGGAAGGTATTGTACCAAAGTACCTGCTGGCGCTCACCATTCACTCTGCAGAGCGTACCATCAGAGTAGGTAACGACTACATCGCCATCCACCTCCATAAGGTTACTAATGCCTCCATCCTTCAAACAACCCGGTTGAGCTTTCTTCGTAAACTTGAAGAGATAGGTACTTTTAGTTCGAGCATTATGAAAATAAAGTCCTTGTCCATAGACCGCCATCCACATGTTCTTGTTCTTATCGATAAGCAGTTTGTAGGGAGCTCCCATCACATCGATGTTTTTCAACCAAACCTCTGGTTTTCGATCGAATTGCTCAAGGTCATACTTATAGATGCAATAGCCCAGGGAAGAATGCACCCACAGATTGCCATTGTAATCTTGCTGCACCTCGTCAACGGAGTTATTTGGCAACGACTTGTCATTGACGGAACTATAGAGAAACGTTTTCATTCTGAAGCCATCGAATCGGTTGAGTCCCGACTGGGTAGCAAACCAGATATAGCCACGTGAATCCTTCAAAATGGCACTTACCTGGCTATTGGAAAGGCCATCATGATTGGTAAGACTACTAAACTCGATGTTTTCGTAGGCAGCCATCATCTTCAGAGGTTGCATCAGCAACATGAAGAGTGATATGATGAGGAAACGCCTCAAGTCGTTTATGTTCATTCTGTTCATTTTAGGTTATATTATTATAGTTTTGAATTCATATAGGTTTAGCATTTCATCTCATTTTTCTCTGAGCTTTCACGAATCTTAAGTATCATCGGCACCACTTCCTTGTAGATTTTCTCATCACCATTTATGCTGCGCATGAGAAGCTCGCAAGCCTTGGTGCCCTGTTCGTGCGCCTTGTCCATGATAGCCGAGAGACGTGGAGTGACAAAGGCGGCAGTATCACCATCGGTAAATCCGATGATGGCCACATCCTCAGGGATGCGCAGCCCCTTTGCCTTGATGGCATCGAAGGCGGCATAGGTGATGATGTCATTAAAGGCTAGGATAGCGTCAGGCCGTTTCTCGCTTTCTAATAATTTTAGGGTTGCGTTACGCGCCACATCGAAATCTATTTTGTTACATACCACCAAATCACGATCTATCGGTATGCGATTATCTCTCAATGCCTCCAAATATCCATGTTTGCGGCGGCGCACCATATCCAGATGGTTAGGACCGCCGATAAAAGCGATCCGTCGAGAACCTGTTTCTATCATGTGCTGCGTGGCTTCCTGAGCAGCAACATCTCCATTGCCGACGACTTGAGAGAATTTTTCTTCCAGACAGCATCGGGCAAAGAACACAAGAGGCACCCCCATTTTGTGAAGCTGCTCAAAATGGCTATAATCCACTGTATCTTGAGCCAAACAAGCTATGATACCTTCTACATGCATATTCAAGAAGTTGTCTACAGCCTGCTTTTCACGTTCCGTATCTTCATGACTATTGGCACTGATGACCGAATAGCCTTGCTTCGAAGCATAATCCTCTATACCGTCAAGAACCGCTGCATAATAATGGGTCACCAAATTTGGCACAATAACCCCTATCACCCTCGGAGCTTCCTTTCGAAGGCTCTGCGCAAAGGGATTAGGTCGATAATTGAGCTCTTTGGCCAGCTTCTTCACCTTTTGGGTCATTTCCTCTCCCACCTCATGGCTGTTGCGCAAGGCACGAGAAACGGTAGCTATGCTTACCCCCAGTTGATCGGCTAGGTCTTTCAAAGATGTTCTACGTTGCTTCATATATTATATCTAATCTTTCCAGTTATTATTTTGTGCAAAGATAATGTTTTTCCTCGAAAGGCGCAAACGTTTACGTGATTATTTTTGCCTAAAAGCAAAAAATATTGTAGGATTTCTTGTAATTTTGCATTCGAAATCATTCCTTTAGTGACTTAAAGAAAGTAATGAATAGTTGATAATAAGTTAGTTAGAAACAAAAAGGGCTTGAATGTCGGGAGACAATCCAAGCCCTTATTTTTTTCATTCCTGCAACTCTCTTTATTCCTATCTTCTAATTTTCTTTTTTACCTAAATATAGTATTCCGCAGAATCCACCAAGCCAGCGCGAAGTGCATATTTGGTCGCTTCATGGATATTGTTGACTCCGAGTTTGCGAAAGATATTCTTGCGATGGGTATTGACTGTATGAAAGCTAGAGAAGCGTTTCTCCGCTATTTCCTTGGTTGTCATACCCAGGGCGATGTCCTTCAAGATCTCGGTCTCGGTCTTGGTGAGTTTTATCTTCTCTTCAGCCTCATGGGATGGAGACAGGAGCACCTCCATCATGCGCTGGCAGATGAAGCGGTTGCCAGCTATGGTGAATCGGATGGCCTCCTTGATTTCCATCATCGTACTTTCCTTCAACAACACACTAAACATGCGGCTGCTAGCCGTGAGAATCCGCACAAAGTCGGCACTTAAGTCCTCACTAAACAATAACCACCGGGTATATGGGAAACGCTGATTGAGAATCAACAGCTCATCGGCGTCATTGATGTCGAAGAGCGTATAGTCGAGAATGACAACCGTATCATCATTCTCTCGCAAGGCAAGCATCAGCTCCGCCTTGTCCTCCACATACTTGGTTTCCAAGTTCTCCCCTATCTGCTGGATGACATAGCTGAGTCCAGCACGAGTGATATCTTGTTTGTCTGCTAGCAATACCTTCATTGTTTATCGCCTCCTATATATTTTATGTTAGAATGACATGAGGAAGCCCATGCGGACACCCCATTTGCTTACATTGGCATGGTCGAGATAGTTAAGACGGCGCACATAGTCGATTCCGAAGAACTTAAAGATGTTGTGCACACCGACCACAGCCTCCCAGTATGGCGTATCGCCAAAGGTATAGGAGTTGGTAGGGAACTTGAAGAGGAGATTGTCGCCTGCGTTCTTACTAGGGTCGTTCTTGTCGGTCAACTGTCCCCATACTCCCTTGATGGCAACATACTCACGCCACTTCAGCTTCTTGATGAGCGGGATACGATTGAGCAACTTGCCGTTCATGTCCCATGCCACAGACCAGAACACTTGGCGGTCGCTCAAGAACTCCCAGTCCTTCATCATGCTGATGGTAGCCTCCTGTTCGAAGATGGAGAGGTTGACAGGTGGCTGTATGAGCATGGCGAATGGAACCTTGTTCCACTGAACCTTCCCCACCACATTGAAGTCCATATATCCAAAGCTACCTAGCCACTGACGCTTGTAGATGCCCAAAGCCGTAAGGTTGCTCTTATACTGACCACCCATGAAGCCATCGAGGCCTACGGTATGGCTCAGCGAGAATTCAGGGCTGTCGAGGTTGATAGGCAGACGCTGCTGCTTGGTGTTGACATAGGTTACACCAGGGTTATAGTCGATGCCCACGCTCGCCTCGGTGGTACGAATCTTTTTCACTTCCGCTCCGTCGCTCACCTTGTAATAATGCAAGTTGCCCACGGTACGGTTGCTCTGCCAGCGCAGGCTGGTGTCAAAGCGGAAGCCCCAATCTGTCTCGTAGGTGAATCCTACCTTCTGGCGCTGATAGAGATACATTTGGTCTTGCTTGGTGGCACGGATGGTCATGAAGAAGTTGTCCTTGTTGTGCAGCAAGTTGTCATCCGAAGGAGACGTTATGTCGTGCCCCAGCTCGACGGTAAACTTGCGCATAGGGAATTCGAACGGACTGTTCTTTTTCTTGTTCAGAGAGTAAGTGAAGATATGGCCATAGTACCAGTCATGGCTCTTCATACCGTATGCCCCGTATCCATCCCAGAAGAAATGAGGATTGAGGGCAGCCATCGTTCTACCTGCCAGACGCAAGCGCACACCGTCCACAAAGTTGTTGGAGATATAGGTGTTGACTGGTCCGAGGTCGAAGATGCTCCGTTTCTCACCGTTCTTATCCGTCTTGTGAGCCACTTCTACATAGTTCTCCATCAATGCTCTCACACCGAAGATGATGTACTTGAAGCCCTTGGAGTTCTCCATGCGATGGATGAAACTGTCCATGGACGACTCGCTCTTGGTGAGGTCTACCTGACGATACTTGTTCCAGTAAGCCTCGTCGCGGTTCATGGCGTCCATGTCGTGCCTTATCTTCGCCTTGCCCTTGAAAAGCTGTTTAGGCAGTTCATCGAAGGCATAGTCGGTAAGTCGCGTATTGCGCACCACCAAGAGGTCTTGCAAGAGTTTGTTGACGTGCAATTCGGCTATCATGTCATCCTTGGAGAGTACCCACTCGCCATTGTCGAGCTTGGTATATTCCTGCTCTATCTTCATATCCGTCACCCAGTTCACATCACTGTTGTGAGGCATGTAGAGATTACATTTCTTCACATGCAGGGTACTGTCGGCTAGCACATAGAGCTCGCCTCGGAATCCGAAGTCTTGCGTATTGGCTGGGATAAACTGTAAATGATAACAGAGGTCGCGCTCCACATATACCGTGTCTTCCAGATAATAATGATAGAAGCTTACGGCTGTTCTTCCTATAGGCGACGGGAAGGGATACTGGAGCAAGCGCACATAGTCATCGTAGATGTCTACGTCGGTAAACACTTCCTTGAGGGCTGTATTCAGGATTTCGCCCGTCTGGATGACCTGGCCGATACCGTTGCTCTGCTGACCCTTGATGATGTCCTTTTCCGTCTTAGGGTCCTTGCGATAGATATGCTGCGACACCGTCTCGTCGATAGACACCGGCAGGGTAAGCTTGCCATTGTAAGGCGAGGTCTCCACCTGGTCGAGCAAGTACTGGCGCTTGCTGAAGAATTTTCCTTCCAGCTGTTCCTTGCTCAGGTCGTTGAGCGAGAGCGTAATCTTCTGATACTTGTCGTACTGATAATAATCATGATTGGTGAGGTCGCTCTTCTTCTTGGCTGCGATAACACGGCGCATCAACTCGACGGCAGGGTTATCCTTGCGCTTGTAGCGACCTTTCTTCGACTTGACGACCACCTCGCCCAGCTTATGGCTGTCGTCCTTGAGTTTCACCTCGATAAAGTTGGTTTTCTCATCAATCTTCACCGTCTGGGTCTTGTAGCTGAGGGCGCTCACGGTGAGCACCCATGCTGGATGCTTCTCGATGGTAAACTTACCCTCGCCATCACTGGACACAGCTATCTTATGTCCCTTATACTGCACACTTGCGTATGAAACAGGGAAGCCGTCTTCGTCGATTATACGTCCTGTTATCTTCTGTTGAGCCATCAATTGGAGACTAGATACTACCAACAGCATGACTACCAAATACAATTTTCTTAAACCTTTCATACCTTATTATATATAGGGGCTTGCAGAACTCCCCTTTTGCCTTATTGAATATTAATAATTTAACTGCACTCTGTATTTCGGGGTGCAAAGTTAAGAATATTCTTCGAAATTTAGCTGAAAACTATTTGCTAATTTAAGTTTTTTATGAGAAAAAGAGTGATTTCTATCATTATTCACTACTTTTAAGACAGCAATGCTAGCTAAAGATACTCTTTCATCTCATCCAGGCTATGGATGATGCCATCGGGCAGCGACTCGTCCACCAGCTTTTCCTCCCATTGCAAGCCCTTGATCCACAGAGTATGGCAACCTAGCTGGTGGGCTGGCACGATGTCCTTGCCATAGGTGTCGCCCACTACGAGCACTTGCGAGGCTGGCAAGTCGAGGGCGCACACGCCGAGGGCGAATATGGCAGGGTTTGGCTTGCGAACGCCTACCACGGCCGACTCGATGACTTGGCTGAAGTAACGAGCAATCTGGGCATCCTTCAGCACCTGCTTGATATTGCCATAGAAGTTGGACACGAGCACCATCGGATATCCTTGCTGCTTGAGCCACTCCAATACCTGCTTGTTTTCAGCCAAGAGCTGGTTGGTCTGCTCGTTGACATAGCTAGCCATATCCGTGGCCAATGCCTTGATTTCGGTGTCGCCCAGCCCCAAGCGGCATGCAAGTCCTGCTTGTTTTTCGGCATCATCCTTGCCTGTAGGCAACAGGGGGTTGCCAGCCAAGAAAGCCAACTGCAGGGCTATCTTCTCGCGCAGAACGTCTATGAAATGGAACTTTGGCGTGACGATAGGATTCACTGCCAAGGCACGCTCGCCATAGACATAAGCGAGGCGGAAGGCAGGCTTATCTATAGATACGCCTACCTCCACCTCGCGGTTTTCGCCCACGCCGATTCCAAATTTCAAATATCCTTGCCAAATTACCTCCGACCAGTGGTCGCCCCTTGTATCGAGCGTGCCGCCGAAGTCGAAGATGATACCTTTTACATTTAGTTTGTTCATTGGGATGCCCTCTATGTATTAATTGTTTGCGCTGTCCTTTTGTAGTTTTTCATACTCTTGCTGTATGCGAGCCAAGTCCTTGTTGCCCACCTTGATGAGCAAGATTCCTATGGCTATCCAGAAGAGCTCTCGCAATCGGGTGATAAGACCAGTGTATACGCCCAGTGCTCCCGTCAGGTGCAGTCCGTCCACCGCCAAGGCAAGACCTCCCTCCCTTGCGCCGAGCTGCATCGGCGAGAAGAAGATGAGATTGCTGAAGAGCGAGGAGAAGGCGAGGATGAGTATGCTGTCGGGGATGCTGACGTCCGCATTGAAAGCCTTCAGGATGAGATAAATCTCCAGGCTCTGAAGGATTCGGGCCGACAACTCGAAGAGCAGCGAACTATAGAACGTGTGCTTGTGCTGGCCGTGAAGCATGGCTATCTGCGAGTCTATCTGCACCAGGGTTTCTTTCTTTTCCTCGGCGAATCTCTTGGCCCATCCCCTCACGAAGGGGATATGGGTGAGGATGCGAATGCCTTTCTGCGCCATTCCCGTGCGATAACCATGCGAGAAGAAGTAGATGCCCAACAGGCAGAAAGCGCCTATCACGGCGAGCATGACACCCATCGGAACCCCTATCGGATACATCGCCACATAGAGGAATATAGAGAGAAACCAAAACCAGAAGTGCGAGAAGATGTGCATCATCACGTAGAGTATCACAGACGAGGTGGCCTTGCTCACGCCTGTATAAGGCTTCAGCTCCATGATGCGATAAGGCTCGCCGCCCATCAGGCCGCAAGGAGTGGTATAGTTGAGGGCGAATCCGCTCACGGTGAGCTTGTACACTCGCCAGAACGACAAGCCTTCGACCCTACCCTCGTCGTTGATGATGAGCCACCAGGATAGGGTGTTCACCATATAGACGAAGAGCCACAGTGCCAGGATGAGGGGGAAGTAGATGCCCGCCTGCTTCAGATAGCGCCAGATGTCGGTATAGTCCATGTCCATCGTGCAGAGCATGATGACGATGGCGATGATACCAAACGCCATGAAGAGATTTCTGAATTTGCTGCTCATAGTCGCTTTTTTGGATTACTTTTGATTATAGTCGCCATTGAGCACCTTGGCATGTATCGTCTTGCAGAGGGCCTCGTGGCGCCAACGCATGTACATGAAGATGCAAGAAAACACGATGATCTCTATGACAGGATAGAGAGCTGGCTCGCCCAGCAGAATGGCGGCGAAAAGCGTGATGCTGCGCCAGTTGAAGGTCAAGATATTGGCATATTTCATCAATGGCAGACTGCCCTGGCGGAAGTCCTTGCGCAACTGCTTTGGCAACTGCTGTGGATACTGCTTGCGCAGCAAAGCCTTGAGCATCTGAAACTGGGGGGTATCGCTCTCCTGCCCCCTGGTATAGTTCTTATAGAAGAACTGGAAGAGCTTCTGCACCGGCTGTTTGCCCCAGCTCATCTGCTTGTAGAGTTCCACCTGCTTGCTGGCATCGTCGAGCTCGCTGCCCTCCTTGCCTTTCAGGAAGAAGAGATGTATCTGGCGGTAATAGTCGGCAAGTCGGCTCTGAGGCGCATGGCAGAGGAAGCCACTCACGATGCAGAGCGCCCATATCTTCCATCCCATCTCCGGGGTGAGGCGGATGGCGATGGCCACATAGATGCTGATGAACCAGAAGTCGCCGGCAGCACCGTCGAGGATTCTGCCGAGGGCGCTTTTCTGATTGGTGAGTCGAGCCAGTTGCCCATCGCAGCTGTCATACATGTTTGCCCAGATGAGCAAGAAGATGCCGACGACATTTACCTTCAAGTCGTCGAAGCCGAAGCAGATGCCCGCTCCCACGCCCAGGAAGATGGAGAGAATGGTCACCACATTAGGGGTGACATGCAGCATACGGAAGAAACGAGCCCATTGATACCCGATGGGACGATAGAAATATATATCTATGTGTTCCTCTGTATCTGCCGATTTCAGCGATGCTTGATATTCTTGATTATCCATTTTTTCTTTCAATCGTTTTTATATGATACCTTATATTATATATAACAACGTCGAATCCTTTAAGAATTCATCATGTTCACAAAGCATTGGGCTATGTAATAGGCCGACTGCTCGCGACATGGAGCAAAGCTTGGCCAGTCGTTGAAGTCGATAATCTTGCAGTTGCCATTCTTATCCACGATACAGTCTCCTCCATACACAGGCACGTTCAGAAGTCGGGAAGCCTTGTCTGCCTCTTCCTTCACCAGCTCCACATCAAAGGCATATCCCTCAGGAATGCCATTGATTTCTTCCAGGCCAAACTTGGAACGATGGCCACAGGTAGACGGATAGAGCCAATGGAAGAAACTAGTGCCCTCTACGCCATAAAACTTGATGAGGTCGCCCGTGAGATGCTCGTTCACGATGACACACTCCACACCTCTGCGCCAAAAGTCCTCCAGACAGGCATCCCCCTCTTCTCGGTTCCTGACATAGCAAGTGTCTTCCTTCTGCTGGGCACAACCGTCGCCACGCTTCAGCCAACAAGGAAAGTCTATCTCGACGGGCATCTTGCCCCCCTTTTCTATCACCCAACTACGAGGATGGGATATTCCACCAGCCACGAGCCGTTCTGTCATGGAACGACGCACACAGCGCAGGATGCCCTCGCTAGGGTTCAGCACCTTGCCTCCCCGCTGCTCTATCTGCCTGAAGGTGCGGAGCGCTTCCTTGCCACGCGCCATGGAGAAATAGCCATCTGCCTCGTAAGCAGGCAACATGCAGAAGTCATCCTCGCCGCAAAGCTCCACCTTGGCTCCCAAGGCCTCAATTTGCTTTTTCACAGCCTGCATGATGGCAGCGTCGTTGTCCACGCAATTAGGCGAGAACACATTGCCACGACATACGCCCATCACCTTCTTGCCTGCCAAGGGATGAATGAAGGCAATGGCCTTGTCGATGTCTTCCTTGTGGTCGACATCCAATATCTTAGGTATGGAATAAGCATCGAGCCTCACCCCCTCTGCCACCAACTGACGTTGGAAATTGCGCATGCGGCTCATGCCCTGTTCCATGCAATGGTCCAGCACATCGAGCGCCTTGTCGCCCAAGCAATAGATTCCGCCGGAGATAAGATGGTCGTCGCCCTCCTGCTGGTCATGGAAGCCTGTGATATGTCCGTCATTGTCTACGCCCACCCAGAGAGGCTTTTCATCGTCAACATATGGAGTGACTGCCATGCAGCCATCTATCTCCCCTGCATCATTGGCCTTGACGAAGTGACGAATATAGCGCTTGAATTCTTCTTCACGGAAGATGGTATCCACCGTGGTAAGGCAGAAACGCTCTCCCCTGAGATATGGAGAAAGCGCATGAAGACTATGCATGGAACTAGGGGTGGTCTTTACGACAAGGCGCAAAGGCACTGCCAAATGGAGGTTTTGCAAATGCTCACGCACGGAAAGACTCCACTCGTTTACGATGACTACGATCTCCGTAGCGCCACAATCAACAAATATGCGTAACAAACGCTCTATCATAGGTTCGCCACACAAGGGAACCAAAGGCTTAGGTTGCTCCACGCCCTCTTGCTGAAGCCTGCTGCCCTCGCCTGCTGCTATAACTGCAAATCTCATTTATTTCTTTTATTATTTGAATTTCGGGTGCAAAGTTACAACAAAAAAATGAAAAACAACGAGGTCATATCCGTTTTTTACCTTATTTTTACACCTTAAATCTTTTTCTTATAGCAGCGGCGACGTCGATGCTGCTCGCTCTCCAGATACTGCCACTGGCTCTGCACGCCCTTGTTGCTCTCCATCTGCGGCATCGCCTCGGCCCACTTGAAACCATACTTGCGATATTGCTCGATGAGGTCGGCGAAGATGAGGGCATTGGCTCCCTTCATGCGATACTCGGGCAAGACACCGATGAGCACCAGGTCTACGGTATCCGTCTTGTGACACTTGAGCACACGGAGCAACTTGTACCAGCCAAAGGGGAAAAGCTTGCCATTGCCTATCTTCTGCAACGCCCCAGTGAGCGACGGGAAAGACACGCCGAAGCCTATCAGCTTGTTGCCGGCATTTCCGTCCACCACGCCCGTGACGAGATTCATGTCCGCCATCCCGATATAGCTGTCCACATACTGGTCTATCTGCTCGTCGGTGAGCTGCTGGAAGTCATAGAGTTCCTTGTATGTCTCGTTCACTATCTCGAACACCTTGCGCCCCATGCCTTCCTTGATGAGTTCCTTCTTGCTGAACTTGTGCACATGCAGATTGTAGCGTGCCTCTACCATCGCGGCTGTCTTGGCAAACTTGGCTGGCGTCACCTCGGGCACCTTGATGCGATATTCCATCCAGTCGTTGTCCTTCGAATAGAGCGGGAAGCTCTCCATGTGGGTCTTGTAGTAGGGATAATTGTAGTTGACGTACATGGTGGACTTCTCTTTGAATCCTTCGACGAGCATGCCCTCACGGTCCATGTCGGTAAAGCCGAGTGGTCCTACGCATTCTGTCATGCCACGCTCCTTGCCCCACTGCTCCACCTTGCGAAGCAATGCCGTGGACACCTCGATGTCGTCCACGAAATCAAACCATCCGAATCTCACCTGTTTCTTGCCCCATTGCTGGTTGGCACGACGATTGATGATGGCGGCGATGCGCCCCACTACCCTTGCCTCGCTGTCGACGGCAATGAAATATTGCGCCTCGCAAAACTTGAAGGCAGGATTCTTCTTCGGGCTGAGTGTGTTGTACTCATCGAAACGCAAGTAAGGCACCGCATATTTGTTTCCCTTGTACAAGTCGTAGTAGAACTTGACGAAGAGGCGCAGACCTTTCTTTGTAGATACTGGTATAATTCTAATAGAGCTCATTCAATCCATTTTTTGTATAACAATACATCTCATACTTGTGCTATATGTATGAAAATTCGATTGCAAAATTACTATTTATTTTGAAAACAACAAAACATTTATCCGTTTTTTACCTCTCTTATTTACATTTTATGCTATATTAAAGAGTGATTTGCATGATTTCTAGTATCTTCGCACCCGAAAAAAAGAATGTTTGCGAATGCTTTTGCCCTTACAGGGGTGTAAGGTAGCTTCCGAAACTTAGTTTGTTAATATTTCTAACTCATAGTTTCTTCTAGTGAAAGGCTATGCTTTATGGGACGAAAAGCATAGACTATGCCATAAAAGGGCTAGAAATCGCCCTATTCGAAGGTTTCAAATTGTAAGTAGCAGCAAGAAACGACTGCTATACGCTAGCACGTCAAACGCTTAAAAAATGGAGAATACACGGACAAAAAGAATAGAAATAACCAAAAAGTAGGAAAAACAGAACATTTTCATCAATATCAATATCAGTAATATCAGTTAATCAGTTTTTCTCGCACCCCTATTTTTCTTCTCTAGTAATACTATATTATAT
>CAVKXW010000024.1:0-29979 GCA_963660215.1 Bacteroidaceae bacterium
AGGTGCAAATCTGCTTAGCATTTTTGTACCAAGTTATTTTTTTACTGTTACTTAGGAGACATTGCTTTTGGGATAGCAGTCTGCTGAAATTCTTATTAGCTTACTATTCTATCTAAGAAATCCTTAGGTGTTACGACCTGTATGTCTGATTCGGCATAGTCTTTTGTGTTTCTTGTGATAATATAGTCCGCATTAATTTTCTGTGCACATCTATATTGCATAGCATCTTCAAAATCGTCAAATTTTGATTGTGTGGCATAATCTACACAATCATTGTCTACAATATTTACTTCACAATATGAACAGAATTGTTTTATAAGAAGCTTGATAGTGTCGGGATCGTTCTTCTTTAAAAGATAGCTAATGGTTCCAAATGACATGGCGGCTGCATGGAGCTTGATCTTTTTATTGAGCCCTAGACTCATAATAATGGCAGCTTCATTGTAGAATTCCTTTCTAACTGCTAGGAAATCTACTATAACATTCGTGTCTAAAAAAACTTGTAGCATGTTATTTTTCTTTTAGGTTCATGTAATCTTTGTATCGTTGCTCTTTGTAGTCAAATGAGTCTGGTGAAATTATCCCTTGTGTCATTGTGGCTATACGAGGATCTATTACCAAATCTGCTTTGGTAATTTTTTGTTGTTTTGAAGGGGACAATATCTTCTTTAAAGCTTTAATGGCTTTAGAGATGGTCTCATAATCTTTGTTTGCAATTATAGTTACGAGATCTTGGTATTCTGCTTGTAATTGTAATGCTGTCATATCATATCCTTTCTTTTTAAATGTTTTATGTTAGGAGACATTGCTTTGGGCTATGCCTTTTGCCCATTCTGGGATGTCGGCTACGTATTTCTTGAAAATTTTGCCGTCTGTCATCCTAAAGAGTAGTTGGGCTTCTCTTCCATCGACAGAGTTGTCGTAGACGTATGTGCGGTCGGAATATTCGGATGCAAGCTTGCAGTTTGCTATCGATTTGTAATATCTGCTTATTATCTTACTGATAGGAACATCGTGTCCGCCTTTCATCACTCTTGTGGCAATTCTGGAGGCGTTTATTGCAGGGGTTGATGTCCCTACGAAAAATAATCTTATGAAGAATCCTGCTTTTTGTGCTCGATGGATGAAATCTATCTTATTGCTTGTGGACATCACGGTTTCGAAAATCATACTTTGTTTTTGGGCAAGGCATTCTTCTCGAACCTTTTCGCAGTATTGAGCTGCTTTTAACACCGCTTCTTGATTGTTCCAGTCTCCAAATTTGTCTTTGGCGACATTGTCTGGATTTATGTAAATCGAGTCCTCTAACCATTCATGCTGTAAGACACGAGAGGTTATGGTTGTTTTGCCAGAACCGTTTGGTCCGGCAATAACGATTAATACAGGTTTATGTTTATTTTGTTCCATATCGTGCTTGGTATTCAATGCAAGCTTCTTTTGTTGCTAGTCTAATGTTGTCTATAATAGTCTTTTGTACCATTTGGCTTTCTTCTCTGTATTGCAGAGCCGCTTCATGCATTATCTGGGCCAACATTTCGTCTGTTGGCTCTTCCATGCTGGTGAGGCGGTAACTGTTGAGTTCTTTTTCTGTAACCATATTATTTTCTTTATTTTTTGTTGGCAAAGATACGATTATTTCTTGAATCGTGCAAAGATTTGGGAGGGAAATAGCTTGGAAACGGCAAAAATATAAAAAATCACGTTTCGCATAACTTCCGAAACTTGAATTATTATATGGTTCAAAGCCAAACAGCCGACTGTCAAGACCTTTTGCAGTTGGCTGTCTGCATAAGAACAGCCAATGGAAAGAGCATCATGAGGGGTGGTAAAGTGCGTCGGGACGTAGTCTTTGCTACGTCCCGACGCATCGGAAACAGCATCCCGACGCAGCAAAGATTGCGTCGAGACGTAATCTCAGGCTCCGGCGCAAAGGGATTTACGTTTTACTCTTCACTCTTCACAGAAAGCATCTAATTCTTTGGCTTTCAAAGTGTTAACGTGGTGAAGAGTGTGCGTGCCTCTTCACCACTCTTCACCTCTCTTCACCATGTCAGGCAACCGATATTAATATAAGGTGAAGAGCTGTGAAGAGTTGTGAAGAGTGCGACAGTACTCTTCACAAGCATAATTGCTTATGATACAAGTAGTTAGATATACCCTGTGAAGAGTGAAGAGAATTAACGGAAGAAGTCGTATGATAAAACAAGGCGCATTGCTCACAACTTCCGAAAGTAGAATAAAAAAATAACAGCCTTTGCAACTTATTGCTTTCTGCTTTCGTCTAACATGCAAAACAACAGTGAAACAATAAAAAAGAATAGCGATATGAAAACAAAGAGAATGATGGTGGTTGCCGCCTTGATGATGGCGACGCTCGGAGGAATGACGGCATGCAGTATGGGTAGTACAACTACCGTTGGTGGATTGACTTACGAGGCGGAAGACTTGAAGCCTAAGAGCTTTAGTGCTGTAGACGTGGATGCCATAGCCGATGTTTACTATACGCAGAACGATGGGGATGAATGCAGCGTGAAGCTCGATTTCTCTGCCATCAAGGATGCGGAACAGGCTGAACGCATGAAGCAACTCGTGAAGGTGGTGTATCGTAACGGTGGGGTAGAGATTGGATTTAAGAAGCAGATGAGAGGAGCTAGCGGTAGCTTCGAGGAAGGGAAGCGCCTGAAGGTTTACATCACCAGCCCAGACCTGGTGAAGATAACGCAAGAGGGGGTAGGTTCCTTCCATGCCAAGAGCATCAATACCGACAAGCTTGACATCGACAACGAGGGCGTAGGCTCCGTCTATATAGAAAAATTGCTCGCCAACAAACTGAGCATCGACAACGAGGGTGTGGGCTCCGTTGACATTCAGCACGTGACGGGCGATGATGTGTACATCGACAATGAAGGCGTGGGCAAGGTAAGCCTAGGGTTCTTCAAAGGTGGAAAACTGAAGATTGACAACGAAGGTGTAGGCGGAGTTTCTGCCAAGGTGGATTGCCAATATATACATGCCGAGCTTGATGGCGTGGGAGGTATCAGCCTAAGTGGCGTAACTCGTAAATACTCTAAATCGAAAGATGGCGTAGGACGTTTTGACGATAGAGGTCTGAAGGTTTTGGAATAATGGTGTGATCAATCAGAATGATGATATAATAATATAAGGTGAAAAATAAAAAAAACGAGGCTTCCTGGACAGAAGCCTCGTTTTTTGTTTTATTGGGGGATGTTCTTCTAGAAGTCCCACTTCACACCGAGGCAAGGGCGAACCTTGGCACCATCGGTGCTGCCGAAGTTGTAGTCAAGCTCTACCTCGCCACCCACGCTGAGGTTCTCGCAGCCGAAATGCTGGCCTACGTTGTACCAGAGCTGTGGCTCGGAGGTGAAGATGGTATGGCGGGTTTTGGTCTCGCCGTCGCCGTTGACGGTAGTGTGGTTCTCCCACCAGAAATCGGCGAAGCCATCGAACTTCAATCCCTTTACGCCGAAGATGTCATTGCATGTCCATACGGCGGTGAACTGCATAGGTACGTTCTGGTCGGTCTGGCGAATGGTCTTGTAGAGCGCCTGGAGCGTCAGGGTGTTCTTGAAGCTCTGGTCGTGGATGAAATACTCCACACCGAAGAGCCAGGCGTTGTTGATAGGGTAGTTCTTGGTGATACCACCGTTGTACTCTGCGTGGAGGCTCCAGTTCTTGAGCGGAGAGTCCTGCCAGAAGTTGAGTGCACGTGAAATCTCGGTGTAGGTTCCACCCTGTGCCACGTTCTTGCTGTCTACCACCATCTTGTCGTAGTTGAAGTCGTGGTCTACGAAGAAATAAGTGCTACCCCACTTGTCTTGCTTGAACATTTCGAGCGTGAGGGTAACATACTTGCGGTCACTGCCGAAATCATAGAGGATCTGGGCGTTGGTCTGTGCTAGAGTTTTGCTTGCAGGAAGCAACGCAAGTGCCATGAGCAATAGGCTTTTCATTGTTTTCATAAATTTTTTCTTTTTTCTTTGCTTTATAATTTTAGGGTTATGTTAATATGCGAAGAGAGGGTAGTTCTTCATAGTGGCATTCACTTTCTCGCGTACACGGGCGATGACCTTCTCGTCCTCTGGTGCGTTGAGCACCTCTTCGATGAGTTCGGCGATGAGGTGCATCATGTCTTCCTTGGCTCCACGGGTGGTCATTGCCGCAGTGCCGAGACGGATGCCCGATGTCTGGAAGGCTGAGCGAGAGTCGAACGGAACCATGTTCTTGTTGACAGTGATGTCGGCTGCCACGAGGGCGCTCTCTGCCACCTTGCCTGTCAGGTCAGGGTACTTGCTGCGGAGGTCTACGAGCATGGAGTGGTTGTCTGTGCCACCGCTCACGATGCCGAAGCCACGACCGATGAGGTCTTCTGCCAATACGGCTGCGTTCTTCTTGACCTGGAGCGCATACTCCTTCCAGGATGGTTGCAGGTTCTCGTTGAATGCCACAGCCTTGGCGGCGATGACATGCTCCAGCGGACCGCCTTGCTGGCCAGGGAATACGGCAGAGTTGAGGAGCATGCTCATCTTCTTGACCTCGCCCTTCTTGGTGGTCAAGCCCCAAGGGTTGTCGAAGTCCTTGCCCATCAAGATGATTCCGCCACGAGGACCGCGAAGGGTCTTGTGGGTGGTGGAGGTGACGATGTGGGCATACTTCAGTGGGTTGTCGAGCAAACCGGCTGCGATGAGGCCTGCTGGGTGCGCCATGTCGATCATGAGGAGCGCGCCTACCTCGTCGGCAATCTTGCGCATACGGGCGTAGTCCCACTCACGGCTGTAGGCGCTGCCGCCGCCGATAATCAACTTTGGTTTATGCTCGAGAGCAAGTTTCTCCATCTCGTCGTAGTCTACACGCCCCGTCTCCTTGTTCAGGTTGTAGCCGATAGGATTGTAGAGAATGCCCGAGGTGTTGACGTGGCTACCATGGGAGAGGTGCCCGCCATGGTCGAGGTTCAATCCCATGAAGGTGTCGCCTGGCTTCAATACGGCGAGCAGCACGGCTGCGTTGGCTTGTGCGCCGGAGTGGGGCTGCACGTTGGCATACTCTGCACCGAAGAGTTTTTTTACTCTTTCGATGGCGAGGTTCTCCACGATGTCAACCACCTGGCATCCGCCATAGTAGCGCTTGCCTGGCAGACCCTCGGCGTATTTGTTGGTGAGGTAAGAGCCCATGGCGTTCATGACCTCGTCACTCACGAAATTCTCAGAAGCGATAAGCTCCATACCCTTCAGCTGGCGCTGATGTTCTCTCTCGATTAAGTCGAAAATCTCTTGATCCTTTTGCATAAAAATTCTATTTATTGATTTGGTCTTTAATGCTTTTGCCCTTTGGCTTTCCCTTCGGACGCCGATTTTCAATTCAGGGCGTTATTATTTGCAAAGCTCCACCTTGCCGAGTTGCTGCTCCTTGTCGCAGTAGTGGCAGCGAACGATGCCGAGTGCCATATCCACAGTGTGGAAGAGGGTCGGCATTGGCTCGTTGTTGGTGATGCACTTAGGGTTGTTGCACTTCACGATGCCCTTCAGCGTGTCTGGGGTCTTGACGGTCTTTTTCTCCACCACCTCGTAGTCCTTGATGATGCTCAGTCCGATGTTAGGGGCTACGACGGAGAGACGGTTGATTTCCTCGTCGGTGAAGTACTTGTTGGCCACCTTGATGATGCCCTTCTTTCCGATTTTCTTGCTAGGCAAGTTGTAGCCGATGGTGACAGGCGACTCCATGTCTTGAAGTTGCAGGAGGTTGACGACCTGATAAGTCTTCTCGGCTGGTATATGGTCGATTACGGTACCGTTCTCGATAGCCGCAACCACTAGTTGACTCTTATTGTTTCCCATAATTATTCTATGATAGTTTTGTCGTTCTTGATATCTTCGAGCGTGATGCCCAGGCAGTGGCAGAAGATAGCCTCACGGGCATAGAGTCCGTTTTGTGCCTGCTGGATGTAATAAGCATGTGGGTCGTCGTCTACGTCGTATGCAATCTCGTTGACACGTGGCAGAGGGTGCATGATCTTCATGTTGTCTTTGGCCTTGGCCAGCATCTCACGCTTCAAGATGTAAACGTTCTTTACGCGCTCGTATTCCATCAGGTCGCTGAAGCGTTCCTTCTGCACACGGGTCATGTAGAGAATATCGGCTCCGGCAATCTCGTCTTCGGTGAACTCCTCGTGCTCCACATACTTGATGCCATGTTTCTGGCAATAGAGCTTATACTCCTGTGGCATGGCGAGCTCCTTAGGTGCGATAAAATGGAATGTAGGGTTGAAATGGCGCATGGCGGTGATAAGTGAGTGAACCGTGCGACCATACTTCAGGTCACCCACGAGATAGATGTTCAAGTTTTCCAAGGTGCCTTGGGTCTTGAAGATAGAGTAGAGGTCGAGCAAGCACTGCGAAGGGTGCATGTGGGCACCGTCGCCTGCATTGACGATAGGCACGGGAGCCACCTCGCTGGCATATTGTGCCGCACCCTCTATGAAGTGGCGCATGGCGATGACGTCGGCATAGTTGCTCACCATCAGGATGGTGTCTTTCAGCGTCTCGCCCTTGGTGGTGCTGGAAGTCTTGGCATCGGAGAAGCCGATGACACGTGCGCCAAGGCGGTTGGCTGCGGTTTGGAAACTAAGTTGGGTACGAGTAGAAGGCTCGAAGAAAAGGGTCGCTACGACCTTTCCCTTCAACAATTCCCTGTTAGGGTGCTTTTCGAACTCTTGCGCCATTTCCAAGAGGTACATGATTTTCTCCTTGGAAAGGTCGGCAATGGTCACAAAATTATGTTTTTCCATTTGTTTTTGATTGTAATGTTCTGAAATCGCCCCCAAAGTTACATAAAAAATCTGATTTCTGTGCGATATTTCAAAACTTTTACGTAATTTTGCACAAATATTTAAAGAAATAGAGATGAGAAAACGTTTTATACATATTTTGTGGGCGATTTTTGGTGCAGGCATTCTCGCAGTGGCTGGCGCTTTTTTCGCTATCTGGTTTGGCTATGTCGGGTATATGCCAGACATCGAGGACTTGCAAAATCCTATCAACCGTTTTGCCACCCAGGTTTATTCGGCAGACGGCAAGGTGCTGGGCACGTGGAACCTGAACAAGGAGAACCGTATCGTGATTCCCTATAAAAATATGTCTCCTTATTTAATAAAGGCATTGGTGGCAACGGAAGACGAGCGTTTCTACGAGCACTCGGGCATCGATTTCCGCGCCTTGGGACGAGCCGTCGTGAAGCGAGGCATTCTGGGGCAGGCGAACGCTGGCGGTGGCAGTACCATCACGCAGCAGCTTGCCAAGCAGCTCTATTCGGAAAAGGCTTCTAGCACCATGGAACGCTTGCTACAGAAACCCATAGAGTGGGTGATAGCCATCAAGCTGGAGCGTTATTATACCAAGCAGGAAATCTTGGCACTCTATCTCAACTATTTCGATTTCCTTCATAATGCCGTAGGCATCAAGACGGCCGCCAACACCTACTTCAATAAAGAGCCAAAGGACCTGACTCTTTGCGAGGCAGCCACTCTTGTGGGATTGTGCAAGAACCCTTCGCTCTTCAATCCTGTGCGCTATCCGGAAAGGGCTCGCGAGCGTCGCAATGTCGTGTTGTCGCAGATGGTGAAATCGGGCTATCTGAGCAGGGGCGAGTATAGTCAGTATGCCGCCGAACCCCTCACGCTCAATTTCCATCGCATCGACCATAAGGATGGCTCAGCCACCTATCTGCGTGAGTTCCTCCGCCAGTATATGATGGCGAAGCGTCCTGACCGCAGCGATTATCCTTCTTGGAACTATGCCCAGTTTGTCACCGACTCTGCTGCTTGGGACAATGATCCGCTCTATGGATGGTGTAACAAGAACTTCAAAAAAGACGGTTCGCCATACAATGTGTATAGCGACGGACTGAAGGTGTTTACGACGATAGACAGCCGAATACAGAAATATGCCGAAGAGGCGATGTACCAGCACGTGGCACGTTATCTGCAACCGAAGTTCAGTGCAGAGGTGGCACGCAAGCCGAGTGCTCCTTATAGCGACAAGCTGACCCCTAAGCAGATACGCAGCATCATGAATCGCAGCATCACCCAGAGCGAGCGCTATCGCTCGATGAAGGCGGCTGGATGCACGCCAGAAGAAATCAAGCAGGCTTTCCGCCAAAAGATAGAGATGACGGTGTTTACCTATCATGGCGACATTGACACGCTGATGAGTCCGCTCGACTCCATCCGCTATTACAAGAGCTTCTTGCGCAGCGGATTCATGAGTATGGATCCTAAGACTGGGGCTGTGAAAGCATACGTGGGAGGCCTGGATTATCCGCATTTCATGTACGACATGGTGAGCTTGGGGCGCCGTCAGGTGGGCTCTACCATCAAGCCATTCCTGTATAGTCTGGCGATGGAAAACGGATTCCAGCCTTGCGACTTGGCTCCTAACCGCCAGCAAACCTATATGGTGGCAGGGCAGCCATGGACACCTCGCAACGCCAACCATGCCCGTTATGGGCAGATGGTTCCTCTGAAGTGGGGATTGGCGCAGAGTAACAACTGGATAAGTGCTTATCTGATGAGCAAGCTGAACCCACAGCAGTTTGTTCAGATTCTGCGTGATTTCGGTATCAGCAGTCCTTCCATCCATGCCTCAATGAGTCTTTGTCTGGGACCGTGTGAGGTGAGTGTGAGCGAGATGGTAAGCGCCTATACGGTATTTGCCAACCATGGCATACGTACCGCTCCCATGTTCGTGAGCCGCATAGAGGACAACGAAGGGAACACCATCGCTACCTTCCAACCCCGTATGAACGAGGTGATTAGCGCCGACAATGCCATGAAGATGCTCACCATGCTGATGGGAGTGGTAGACAACGGTACGGCAGGCAGATTGCGCTATCGCTACAACCTGGAGGGACAGATAGGTGCCAAGACGGGTACCACCAACAACAATAGCGACGGATGGTTTATCGGGTTCACTCCACAGCTCGTAAGCGGTGTATGGGTGGGCGGAGAGGAACGCGACATCCATTTCGACTCGATGAGCATGGGGCAAGGTGCCACCATGGCACTGCCTGTGTGGGCTATCTTTATGAAGAAAGTATATGCCGATCCAACGCTAGGAATCAGTCCGACCATTAAGTTTGACTTGCCGGATGACTACGACCCATGCAGTCGAAAGCGAGCTGAACAAGATGAGTTCGAGGAAGTGGGCAGCATCGACGATGTGTTTGAATAGACGAGGTAATCACCATTTTTGCACGGCATTTGTTTTAAATAGTGCAAAAATGGTGATTGTTTTTTGTGTATGTGCATATTTTTTTGTATTTTTGCAAAGTTTTAGAAGAAATAATAAAAAATCATTATAATGAACGTTTCATACAAATGGCTTAAAGAATATGTCGATTTCGACTTGACCCCTCAGGAAACTGCGGACGCGCTGACATCTTGCGGACTCGAAGTTGACGCTTTGGAAGAAGTACAATCCATCAAGGGTGGATTGAAGGGTCTTTACGTAGGTAAAGTATTGACATGCGAGGCGCATCCTAATAGCGACCACCTACATGTGACTACCGTTGACCTTGGCAAGGGCGAGCCTCAGCAGATTGTCTGCGGTGCTCCTAACGTAGCTGCAGGTCAGAAGGTTATCGTGGCCGACTTGGGGTGCGTGCTTTACGACGGCGACCAGAGTTTCACCATCAAGAAAAGCAAGCTCCGTGGTGTGGAGAGTTTCGGTATGATTTGTGCCGAGGATGAAATCGGTGTGGGTACAGACCACGCTGGCATCATCGTTCTCTCAGAGGATGCTCCTATAGGTCAGCCAGCCGCAGAGTATTATCATCTGGAGAGCGATTGGCTCATCGAGATAGATATTACCGCCAACCGTGCTGATGCGCTCGGTCACTATGGTGTGGCTCGTGACCTTTATGCTTGGTTGAAGCAGAATGGTTATCAGACCTCTCTCCATCGCCCTTCTTGCGATGATTTCAAGGTGGATAACGAAGACCTTCCTATCGAGGTGGAGATTCAGAACAGCGATGCTTGCAAGCGTTATGCTTGTGTCAGCATCACCGACTGCGAGGTGAAGGAGAGCCCGAAGTGGTTGCAAGACAAATTGAACATCATCGGCTTGCGCCCAATCAACAATATCGTGGACATCACTAACTACATCATGATGGCATACGGACAACCATTGCATTGTTTCGATGCTGATATGGTGACAGGGCATAAGATAGTGGTTCGCACTCAGCCTGAAGGCACCAAGTTCGTTACCCTCGATGGCGAGGAGCATACCCTCGGAGAGCACGACTTGAGCATCTGCAACAGCGAGGAGCCTATGTGTATCGCAGGTATCTTTGGTGGCAAGGGATCTGGTACTTACGAAACGACCAAGAACGTGGTTTTGGAGAGCGCTTACTTCCATCCTACATGGATTCGAAAGAGCGCACGTCGTCACGGACTGAGCACCGATGCCAGCTACCGTTTCGAGCGTGGAGTGGATCCTAACGGACAGATTTATGCCCTTAAGCAGGCTGCCATTCTTTGTAAGCAGTTGGCAGGCGGCAAGATCAGCATGCAAATCAAGGATGTATATCCGGAACCAATCCAGGACTTCCCTGTGCGCTTGAACTATGAATATGCCCATCGCCTCATTGGTAAGGAGATTGGTGCCGAGACCATCAAGAATATCGCCACTTCTCTCGAAATGAAGATAGAAAAGGAAGATGCAGAAGGTCTCGACCTCCTCGTTCCTCCATATCGTGTAGACGTACAGCGCCCTTGCGACGTGGTAGAGGACATCCTCCGTATCTATGGCTACAACAACGTAGAGATTCCTACACAGCTGAAGAGTTCGCTCACCGTTCAGGGTGATGAGGACAAGGCTTATCATACACAGAACATCGTGGCAGAGCAGTTGGTGGGCGAGGGATTTATGGAAATCCTCAACAACTCGCTGACAAAGGCTGGTTACTATACCGACTTCGACCTCAATAAGTACCCTAACGAGAGCACCGTAAAGGTGATGAATCCTTTGAGCGCTGATCTTGGCGTGATGCGACAGACTATGCTCTTCGGTGGTTTGGAGAGTGTGTCTCGCAACATCAACCACAAGAGCCAGAACCTGAAGTTCTTCGAGGTTGGTAATACCTATATATATAATAAGGAGAAATGGACCGCCGAAAATCCTATCAAGGCATACAACCAAGAGGCACATGTCTCACTCTTCATCACCGGTAAGCGTGTAGAGGGAAGTTGGGCTCATGCAGACGAGCAGAGCAGCATCTATGAGTTGAAGGCCGTGGTAGAGAACATCCTGCGCCGTGTGGGTATGCCACAGAACAACGTGGTCGTTAAGCACAGCGACAACAATATCTTCTCTAAGGGCGTGTCTTACGAGACACGTGCTGGCAAGGTGCTGGTAGAGTTGGGTATCCTCTGTTTGAAACTGAAGAAGGCTTTCGGCATCGAGCAAGATGTGTTCTATGCTGACGTACATTGGGATAACTTGATGAAGGCTGTTAAGAAGATAAACCTTACCTATACCGACATCAGCAAGTATCCTTCCGTGAGCCGCGACTTGGCATTGCTCGTTGATAAGAACGTAGAGTTCTCTCAGATAGAGCAGATTGCTCGTCAGACCGAGAAGAAGCTCTTGAAGAGCGTGGTTCTCTTCGATGTCTATGAGGGCGAGCACTTGCCAGAGGGCAAGAAGAGCTATGCTGTCAACTTCATCTTGCAGGATGAGGAGAAGACTCTGAATGATAAGCAGATTGATGCAATCATGAAGAAGCTCATCGCCAATCTGACAGGCAAATTGAACGCAGAATTAAGATAATAAACAAAACGATAAACATTTAAAATTTTATTCCAATGGGAAGAGCATTTGAATATCGTAAAGCTACAAAGCTGAAAAGATGGGGCCACATGGCCAAGACATTTACTAAGTTGGGTAAGCAGATTGCCATCGCTGTGAAGGCAGGCGGCCCAGAACCTGAGAATAACCCAACATTGCGTGCTATCATCGCCAACTGTAAGCGTGAGAACATGCCTAAGGATAACATCGCTCGTGCCATCAAGAACGCTTGTGGCAAGGATACTAGCGATTACAAGGAGGTGACATACGAAGGATATGGCCCTCACGGAGTGGCTGTCTTCGTAGACACTTTGACAGACAACACTACTCGTACAGTGGCTGATGTTCGTTCTGTATTCAACAAGTTCAGCGGTAACCTCGGTACTACAGGTTCGCTGTCTTTCCTCTTCGACCACAAGGCTGTGTTCACATTCAAGAAGAAGGACGGATTGGATATGGACGAGATGATTCTTGATCTCATCGACTATGGTGTAGAGGATGAGTTTGACGAGGATGAGGAGAACAACGAAATCACCATTTACGGTGCTCCTACTAGCTTCGGCGAAATTCAGAAGCATTTGGAGGCTGAGGGCTTCGAGGTGACAGGTGCTGAGTTCACCTATATCCCTAATGACTTGAAGGATGTAACTGCCGAGGAGCGTGAAACTATCGACAAGATGGTAGAGAAGTTGGAGGAGTTTGATGATGTTCAAACTGTTTATACCAACATGAAACCAGAAATTCCTGCAGAGTAATATCTATATGGAAATCAAGGAAGATAATAAGCAAAAGCTTACCAAGGTGACCTATCAGACGCATGGCACTTGCTCCAAATACATCTGCATTAGTGTTGATGAGAATGGAGTGGTGCAAGACGCACAGTTCATAGGTGGGTGCGATGGCAATACCAAGGGTGTCTGCTCGTTGATACGAGGAATGAAAGCCAAGGATGTTGTCGCTCGTCTGAAAGGTATCACTTGTGGTAATAAGCCTACTAGCTGTCCAGACCAGTTGGCTACAGCTTTGCAAGAAATGGGATATTAATAAAAAATCCGTGGCGTTAGAGTCACGGATTTTTGCTTTTGTATAGAGTTCCTAGTCCTAGTATTTGAACGCATCGTCCAAGAGAACCTCATTTGGATTTTTTGCAGAATGGTATACGAAGCGGAAGGTGAAATGCTTCTCCTTGTATGCCTTGAGCCCAGGATTGTTGTCGAGTGCCTCCTTTTGAAGTTTGTGCAATTTGTCCTTATTAGCGTCAATCGCTTTCTTGTTGTCAGCCTTGTCGCGAAGCGTGACGTAATAGGTGTACACCTTGGCGTTCTTGTCGAAAGTGGCACTGTCCGTACGGCTGTCATTGACGTATGGTGTAGGGCAATATTTCTCAGTATATTCCTTGGCTTCGCGAGCCGCCTTATCTTCCAGACTCTCGGTGCATGATGCAAGCAAAGCGGCGAAAGTTACGGCATAAATCAACTTTTTCATCGTCATATCTCCTTTATTTTCACTAAAAAACAATTATTTCTTTATTTTTTGTGCAAAGATACAAAAAAAATAAGTATCTTTGCATCCTAAAGAGAGAAATATTTTATGGAGAATATAAATAAGATAAGAAATTTCTGCATTATTGCACATATTGACCATGGTAAAAGTACTCTGGCAGATAGACTTCTAGAGAAGACCCAGACCATCAAGATTACTGAAGGCCAGATGCTTGATGATATGGATTTGGAACGTGAGCGTGGTATTACCATCAAAAGCCATGCTATCCAGATGGAGTATAAGGCTAAGGATGGAGAAAGCTATATCCTTAACCTCATTGATACTCCAGGACACGTAGACTTCTCTTATGAGGTTTCTCGCTCTATCGCAGCTTGTGAGGGAGCTCTGCTTGTGGTGGATGCCACACAGGGTGTGCAGGCGCAGACGATTTCTAACCTATATATGGCAATAGAACATGACTTGGAAATAATCCCAGTCATCAACAAGATAGACATGCCTTCGGCTATGCCTGAAGAAGTCGAGGATGAAATCGTCGACTTGATAGGATGCAAACACGAGGATATCTTGCGAGCATCAGGAAAGACAGGTGAAGGTGTGGAAGATGTGTTGGAAGCTGTGGTGAATCGTGTGCCAGCTCCTGTGGGTGATGACAAAGCACCTCTACAGGCATTGATTTTCGACTCTGTATTTAACTCCTTCCGTGGTATTATCGCTTATTTTAAAATCGAGAACGGTGTGATACATAAGGGCGACAAAGTGAAGTTCTTCAACACTGGGATGGAATATGATGCCGATGAGGTTGGCGTGCTGAAAATGGATATGATTCCTCGTAATGAGTTGGGCACAGGAGAGGTTGGTTATATTATCTCTGGTATCAAAAATGCCACTGAGGTGAAAGTGGGTGATACCATAACACATGTGGCTCGACCATGTGAGAAAGCTATCGCAGGATTTCAGGAAGTGAAGCCTATGGTCTTTGCGGGTGTTTATCCTATCGACCCTAGCGATTACGAAAATTTGCGAGCATCCTTGGAAAAGCTCCAACTCAACGATGCTTCATTGACCTTCTCGCCTGAGAGCTCTGTAGCTTTGGGCTTTGGCTTCCGTTGTGGATTCCTTGGCTTGTTGCACATGGAGATTGTGCAGGAACGCTTGGATCGTGAGTTTAATATGGATGTTATCACCACAGTGCCTAACGTTTCCTATATGGTATACGACAAGCAAGGCGGCGAGAAAGAGGTTCATAATCCTTCAGGATTGCCTGACCCTACAATGATAGATCATATAGAGGAACCGTATATCAGAGCCACTATCATTACCTCGTGTGATTATATCGGTCCTATCATGAAACTCTGCTTGGATAAACGAGGTGAGCTGATTAATCAGGAATATGTGAGTGGAAATCGAGTAGAGTTGCACTTCATGTTACCTCTGGGCGAGATAGTCATCGATTTTTATGACAAGTTGAAGAGTATTTCCAAGGGATATGCTTCTTTCGACTATCATATCGACTGTTTCCGTCCTTCCGATTTGGTAAAGCTCGACATTCTGCTCAATGGTGAGCCTGTGGATGCCTTGAGTACTTTGACCCATCGTGACAATGCTGTGACCTTCGGACGTAGAATGTGTGAGAAGTTGAAGGACTTGATACCTCGTCAGCAGTTTGATATTGCTATTCAGGCAGCCATCGGTGCCAAAATTGTGGCTAGAGAAACGATTAAGCAGGTGAGAAAGGATGTTACTGCCAAGTGTTATGGTGGTGATGTGAGCCGTAAGCGAAAGTTGCTCGAAAAACAAAAGAAGGGTAAAAAGCGCATGAAGCAGATAGGTAATGTGGAAGTGCCACAGAAGGCTTTCCTTGCTGTGCTTAAGCTCGACTAATGAATCAATATACAATCATAAAGTAAAAGGAGGTTTCGAATTATGGCAGACTTTAAAGTGATTACTCCAAAACGTGACATAGCTAGGGAGTTAGCCCGTAAGTATAGTACGATGACCCATGATGAGTTGGACGTGCTAGAGGATATCTTGGAACCCGTGAAATACGGTAAGGGCGAGTGTATCTTGGCTGAAGGTGAAATGTGTACTGGTATCTCGTATATCGAGAAGGGATTGGTGCGCCAGTTTTACTTCAAGAATGGCAAGGAGGTTACTGAACACTTGGGGGTAGACCATACCATTTATATGTGTATAGAAAGTTTGTTTAAGGAAGAGCCTACTCATCTACAGGTAGAGGCATTGGAACCAACATTGGTATATATGTTGCCTAAGAAAAAGCTTGAGGCTGCTGCCATGCGCAATGTCAACATCCAAATGCTTTATCGCAAGATATTGGAAGAGAGCTTGATTCTGTCGCAGGTACACGCCGACTTGATGCGTTTCGAGACGGCACCTAACAAGTATAAGCGTCTTTGCGAGATGAGTCCGCAAGTGGTGCTACGTGCTCCGCTCACTTATATTGCCAGCTATCTGCAAATGACACCGGAGACGCTGTCTCGCATTCGCTCCAATACGCTGTTGTAAGTGAAGAGTGGAAGAAGCGAAGAATCTTACTCCTTTTTTTAGAAAAGAGATTAGTTATATATAATGTATGCGCGTACATTATATAATATATAAAGCCTGTTGCAAAAATGGTTGCAACAGGCTTTGTTGTTTTTTTGAAGGCAAATGAATTCTTCACTCTTCGTCCTTTACTTAAATCGTCTATTCCGCCGTATAGAGGAAACGCTTGATACTCTTCTTTGGGGTCTTTTCGAATTCCTCTTCGTGGATGCGTATCTCGGAAATCTTGCTATAGGAAGGAATCATGGTGTTGAGTTCCTGACGATTCTGTTCCATGATTTCTTTGAGCTCTTTCTCGCCAAGGTTGAGCGTTCGCGCCTCATCATAGTCTGGGTGTACAAGACCTATGAGTTTGTCTCCCTTTTGTACTACCACGCTCTCATTGACGAGGGCGAGGGAGTTGAGCTTGTCCTCTATCTCCTCAGGGTAGATGTTCTGTCCGTTAGCTCCGAGGAGCATGTTCTTGCTGCGACCCTTGATGAAGACATTGCCGTCTCCATCCATCGTTCCGAGGTCGCCTGTGTGGTACCATCCGTTTTCGTCGATGGTGCTCTTAGTGGCCTCTTCGTTCTTGTAGTAGCCTAGCATCACGTTGGGACCTTTTGCGAGAATCTCTCCAGGTACGTTCTCTGGGTCTGGGCTATCGATGCGCACCATCATGTGCAAGGCAGCCTTGCCGCAAGAGCCTGGAACGAAGTTCTTATAGTCTTCATAGCAGATGATTGGAGCGCACTCTGTGGCACCATATCCTACGGTATACTTGAAACCGACATTGTGGAGGAAGGTCTCTACCTCTTGATTGAATGCTGCACCACCAATGATGACCTCGTAGAAATTGCCACCGAAAGCCTTGGTCACTTGCTCGCAAATCTTCTCCTTTACCTTCTTGCTGATCACAGGCATGTGAAGCAACATACGCATGCGGTTGTTTTGTATCTTAGGGAATACCTTCTTGCGAATAATCTTCTCTATCACCAAAGGAACGGCGATGATGACCGCTGGTTTGATTCTTCCGAAAGCTTCGGCTATGATGGCTGGGCTAGGGATACGAGTGAGATAGAATACATGGCACCCCCAAAGGAACTCGAAGATAAATTCAAATGCCATTCCGTACATGTGTGCCATAGGCAGGATGCTGATTACTGGGTCGCCAGCCTTGAGCTTGCTGCCTAATACGTCGCGGGCAAAGTCGGCATTACCCCAAAGGGCACGGTAAGGTACCATCACACCCTTGGAGAAGCCCGTTGTACCGCTGGTGTAGTTAATCATCGCCAACTCGTCTGGTGTCTGTTCGATGTAGTAGTTGACGTGTTCCTTACGGAAGTACTTAGGATACTTCATGCCAAACATCTCGTTGAGATGCTCACGGGCATACGTTAGTTTGTCGGTACGTGAAACCACGAGCGAATAGTCTGGTATATAGATGATACCCTCTAGGCCAGGCATTTTGGTGGCATCTACCTGTGTAGCCACCACGTCACCAACGAATAGCAACTTGGCGTCGCTATGGTTCACGATGTTGTGAATTTGCTCTGGCATAAACTCGTGCAGGATTGGCACGGCGATGGCACCGTATGTGAGAGTGGCAAGGAATGCCACCGCCCAGTTGGCGCTGTTTCTGCCGCAAAGGGCAATCTTGTCGCCCTTTACTACGCCTGAGTTCTCAAACATGATGTGCAGCTTCTCAATCTTGCGTGCCACGTCATGATACTGCAAGGTGGCTCCCTTGTAGTCGGTAAGGGCATCCATGTCCCAATGGTCGATGATGCTTTTTTGTATGAGTGCGTTAAAGCTTGGTATCTCCATTTCTTCTGTCAATAATGGTTTTGCTAATTTCTTTATCTTTATAGCGAAGCTGTATTCTGGTACAGGTATCGCTTAATTGATTTTTTGGCTGTTTTCTCAAACTCCTTGTCGTGTAGTTGCACCTTGGCAATTTGGGCAAAGCTAGGTATTTGAGCGTTCAGATCCTTGCGATTTTGTTCCATGATGGTCTGTAGGTCTTCCTCAGAGAATCCCAAGGTACGTACTTCTTCTATGTCTGGGTGTATGAGTGCGATGAGCTTGTCGTCTTTTTGGATGATGATACTCTCGTTTACCATAGGCAGCGAGTTGAGTTTGTCCTCTATCTCCTCTGGGTAGATGTTCTGTCCGTTAGGGCCGAGGAGCATGTTCTTGCTGCGTCCCTTGATGAAGAAATGACCGTCGGCACTCATGGTCGCCAAGTCGCCTGTGTGGAACCAGCCGTCTTTGTCGAGCACGGCCTGTGTGGCTTCCTCGTTCTTATAGTAACCTTTCATCGTATTGATGCCTCGGCATACGAGTTCGCCCGCTACGTTCTCTGGGTCGTCGCTCAGTACCTTTACTTCCATGTGCTTCACTGCGATGCCGCAACTGCCAGGCGTATAGTTGTCCTGATGAGCGAAGGTGATGAGCGGTGCGGTCTCGGTAGTTCCGTAGCCCATAGCTATAGGGAAGCCGATGCTCACGAAGAAGTTTTCTATCTCCTTGCTCAGTGGTGCTCCGCCCACTACTACTTCGTATGCTCGCTCGCCAAACTCTCGTTTCACGAACTCTCTTACTTTCTCCTTGATGCGTTTGTTGATGACAGGCATGTTCATCAGGAGTCTGGCACGGTTGGTCTGTAAGTGAGGGAATACTTTCTTTCTCACAATCTTGTCTACCACCAATGGTACGGCGAAGACAATGTCTGGCTTTACCTCAGTGAACGCCTCAGCGATGAGTGAAGGACTAGGTTGTCGCGTCAAGAAGAAGATATGGTTGCCTATCACCATGTTGAATATAAACTCACACATCAGTCCGTACATGTGTGCCATTGGTAGGGTGGCGAGGATGTTGCAGTTTTTTCCGATATGTGGCTTTACGCTGTCTATCAGATAGTCGAGGTTGCCCCAAAGAGCCCTGTATGGCAACATTACTCCCTTGGAGAAACCTGTGGTTCCACTAGTATAGTTAATCATTGCCAATTCCTCTGGATCATCCACATGATAATGTACGTGTTCTGCGCGGAAATATTTGGGATATTTATGCCCGAACATCTCATTGAGGTGCTCGCGGGCATATGTTAGTTTTTCCGAGCGGGAGATTACTAGCGAATTGTCTGGTAGGTAGATGATACCTTCAAGCGAAGGCATCTCTTCGGCGGTAATTTCTGTGGCTACCACGTCGCCTACGAATAGCAATTTACTCTCGCTATGGTTTACGATATTGTGAATCTGCTCGGGTTTAAATTCATTCTGGATGGGTACGACAATAGCACCGTAAGTGATAATCGCCAAGAAGGCAACTGCCCATTGACTACTATTTCTTCCGCAAACGGCTATCTTGTCGCCTTTCTTCACATCACTGTTTTCAAACAAAATGTGGAGCTTTTCTATCTTTCTAGCTACATCATGATACTGAAGGGTGGCTCCCTTGTAGTCGGTGAGCGCATCCAAGTTCCAGTTCTTGATGATACTTTGCTCAATATACGAGTTAAAACTTGGTATTGAATTCATTGCACAGTTTACAAAATTTTGTGCAAAGGTACGGAAAATAATGCACATTGCAAAAAAAAATGTGCATTATTTTTAGAAACTATATAAAATAATTGAGTTTTTATCCCTCTATTGTGCCAAATAGGACAGTAGAGGGATAAAATTGCTACTCATATCTCATCGATTTGGCTGGGTGGATATGGGAAATCAAATAGCTTGGAGCTACCAACATGAAGATGTTGATAATCAGCGTTGCTACGTTAAGAGCTACAATGGAGAGCCAGTTGAACTCTACTGGCACGGTACTGACGTAGTAGGTCTGTGCATCCAGTTTGACAATGCCCGTAAAGTGCTGCAGTGTCAAGATGGTTAGGGCAATGATGTTGCCCAATGCCATGCCTTTGCTGATGATGAATACCGCAAACCATAGGAACGTGCGACGTATTGTTTTGTTGCGAGCTCCCAATGCTTTCATCACGCCAATCATTGAGGTGCGTTCCAATATGATGATGAGCAAGCCACTGATCATTGTGACACCTGCCACAATGAGCATCAGACCTAGGATGATCCATACATTCATGTCCATTAGGCTGAGCCATTGGAATATCTGTGGATTCAATTCCTTGATGGTGCTGCTGCTGTAGGTTTCTCCATAATGGTCTACTGTTCGGTTTACCTTATTAATAATATAGTCTTCTGTCTCATAGAGCCTATTGAAGTCGGAGACTGTGAGTTCGGCACCACTAGCTTGGTCACCTTCCCAACCATTCAATTTCACTGCGGTATATAGATCGGTGTAGACCATTGTCTCGTCGTATTTCTTTAGGTTGGTCTGGTAGATTCCCTTGATGGTGAATCTACGCATGCGCACTCCATTGTTGTCGATGAAATAGGCAAAAATACGCTCGCCGTCCTTTAGTTTCAACTTGTCGGCCATCAACTTGGAAATTAGAATCTGGTTATGGCTGGCTTTGTCGTCGAATTTAGGGATACTGCCTGCTATCATGTTTTGGTGGATAAAGGTGGAGTCGAAATCGGGTCCCACACCTTTAAATACTACGCCAAGGAAGTCGTTGTCAGTTTTCAATATGCCCTCTTTCATGGCAAAACGCTGGACATGTTTTACGCCAGGAATCTTTTGTAGTACATTGACCATCGAATCGTTCATTACCACAGGATACTGGTTTTGTTGTTGCAAGGTCATGAAATCAGCCACCTGAATATGGCTTCCGAAACCAATAACCTTGTCGCGTATGGTATGCTTAAAACCGAGCACTACGCAAACCGACATAATCATAATGGCAAGTCCGATGGCTACACCGGCTGTGGCAATATGAATAGCAGGGCGAGAAACTTTATGTTTGTCGCCCTGGTCGCTATATAATCTTTTTGCTATAAATAGAGGAAAGTTCATTCTGATAATAATATAGAATTAAAGTCCTTCGTCTTCAACACGTCCTGGATATGCTTCAAGCGCCTTGCTAAGGATGAGGAGCGCACGTTCCAAGTCGTGTTTCTTTAATACGTATGCCACACGTACTTGATTGTGACCTGCGCCTGGAGTTGTGTAGAAACCTGAGGCAGGAGCCATCATCACGGTTTCTCCCTCATAGTTGAATTCCTCCAAACACCAGCGACAGAACTTCTCTGAGTCATCGATAGGCAACTTAGCCACAGTATAGAAAGCTCCCATAGGGATAGGAGAATATACTCCTGGGATACGGTTGAGGCCATCTATCAGGCATTTGCGACGCTCGACATACTCATCGTATACATCACGGTAGTATTCTTCTGGCGCATCCAATGAAGCCTCTGCAACAATCTGTCCAATCAAAGGAGGAGACAAACGTGCCTGGCAGAACTTCATCACAGCCTTGCGAATCTCTGCGTTCTTGGTGATGAGAGCCCCTACGCGAATTCCACATTCACTGTATCGTTTGGAGACAGAGTCGATGAGCACGGTATTTTGTTCGATGCCTTCTAGATGCATCGCACTAATGTATGGGCTTCCTGTATAGATGTATTCGCGGTATACCTCGTCAGAGAAGAGGTAAAGGTCGTATTTCTTTACCAAATCACGTATTTGGTTCATTTCTCTACGTGTATAGAGGTAACCGGTAGGGTTGTTTGGGTTGCATATCAAAATGGCACGAGTACGCTCATTGATAAGTTCCTCAAACTTCTCTACCTTAGGCAAGGAAAAACCTTCCTCAATAGTGGTAGCGATAGTGCGAATCTTGGCTCCAGCCGAGATGGCAAAGGCCATGTAATTGGCGTAGGCTGGTTCTGGTACAATAATTTCGTCGCCTGGATTCAGGCAACTCATGAAAGAGAAAAGCACAGCCTCTGATCCTCCCGATGTAATGATGATGTCATCGGCAGTTACGTTGATATTGAATTTTTTGTAATAGTCTACTAGCTTCTCGCGGTAGCTGAGATAACCTTGGCTAGGAGAATACTCCAAGATTGTGCGGTCGATATGCTTCAAGGCATCAAGACCACATTGGGGAGTAGGGAGGTCTGGCTGACCTATGTTGAGGTGATAGACTTTTACTCCACGTTTCTTTGCTGCGGCAGCAAGCGGAGCCAACTTTCTGATAGGTGACTCTGGCATTTCAAGACCGCGTACTGATATTTCAGGCATCTTAAATTTATTTCTATTAATAATCAAAGAGGAGAATGGATGAGCGATAAGATACGCTGACATGCCATTTCTCACTAATCGGTTGCAAAGATAAGAAAATTAGGCGAGAATAGAGAAGAGAATTCGGTTAAATTTTATTTTTTGATAAAAAACTCTCAGAATATGTTGTTCTTTGCTTTCTTTTTTATAACTTTGCACAAGCGTTCATCGATATTGATGCGTGAATTTAGTATTTTTTTTAGTAAGGATTTTAATAATTATGAGAAGTAGAACAGGTACTTGGTTTACAACCAAAGTAAAATATCAGAAGACTCAGGAAGATGGTTCTGAGAAGGTGGTTTCTGAAACGTATATTGTAGATGCCTTGAGCTTTACTGAGGCCGAAAGTGTTATCATTGATGAGATGTCGGTATATGTGAGTGGAGAGTTCAAGGTTAGTGGTATCAGCAAGGCTAACTATCAAGAAATCTTCTTCAGTGATGTTGATGATGATGACAAGTGGTTTAAGGCTAAGTTACAGTTTATCACCATCGAAGAGAAGAGCGAGAAGGAAAAGCGCAGCAATGTTCTCTACTTGGTTCAGGCTAAGTCTTTGGCTCGTGCCCTTCGCTACATAGACGAGGTGATGGGCAAGACGATGATCGATTATGATGTGATAGGCTTGAACGATACTCCTATCATGGATGTATTCGAGCATCATGCTGCAGGCGAAAAGAAAGAGGAAAAGAACGACGTGCCAGAGTATATGCAGCAGGACGCAGAGCAGAAACCTGCCGAGTAAGATGTGTTGAAAGGATTAAATATCATTGGACTATGTATGATGTAAAAGGAAATCTTCGTGAAGTGTTGGGTAATTTGCCAGCAGGGGTTCGCCTTGTAGCCATCAGCAAGTTTCATCCCAACGAATATATAGAGGCTGCCTATGCCGAGGGACAGCGCATCTTCGGAGAGAGCCATGAGCAGGAACTCGCCAAGAAAGTGCAGTCGTTGCCTCACGACATAGAATGGCATTTCATCGGTCATCTTCAGACCAACAAGGTAAAGTATATCGCTCCCTACATCTCCATGATAGAGTCGGTGGACAGCCTTAAACTCTTGAAGGAAATCAATAAGCAAGCAGCCAAGCACGACCGTGTGGTAAAAGTGCTGTTGGAACTTCATCTGGCTGAAGAGGCGTCTAAGACTGGCTTGTCTCTTTCTGCTTGTCGTGAGCTTTTGTCGGCTGGTGAATGGAGAGAAATGGATCATGTCCAGATTTGTGGCTTGATGATGATGGCATCCAATACGGATGATGAGCAGCAGATTGCCGCAGAGTTTCAGCAAGCCTATGATTTCTTCGAGGAAATCAAGGCGCAATATTTTGCTGATGATGATGCTTTCTGTGAGCGTAGTTGGGGCATGAGCCACGATTATCGGATTGCTATCCAACATGGCAGCACTATGGTTCGTGTAGGTACAACAATCTTTGGTCCTAGATTATACTGATAAAAGAAAGCCAGCACTATGGAATACTTGTTTCTTCGTGCTGGCTTTCTTTTTATTAATTAATATATCACTTTTTTCCCTTGGCTTGTTATATAGAGATGTCCCTTGTGTGGGGTCTCTATCTTTTTGCCTTCTAAGTCATAATATTTGGTTTCTTGATAGTTCTTCTTGTCTATGATGGCAGAAGAAATGCTTGTAGGTGGAAACTCCTTTAGATAGTCGAAGGTCACTATGCCTGTTTCTTCGTTCTTGGTGATGTTGTAGAGTGGGCGAGAAGTGAGGGTGCCACTGTTCAGTTGCACTTCGGTCAGACTATTCACGTCTATGTTGGCAGTGCCTGGTAAGTAGCTTGGATATGGGTCGTTTTCCAGGCTCGTTTGGTATTCCGCTGTTGTGTAAGCTTTGTTATAAGAGTTTATCACAGTGCCGTCTGCAGGAACAATCATTACGCGAGGTTTCCCCTGGGTGTTGTTTGGGTTGTCGTACAGATTGACCGCATCCTTGTCGGCGTAGTCGATTCTCCATACCAAGAGTCCATAACCAGCAAGTCCCTTGTACCAACCTTCGTTCTGTATGTTTTGCACGAGAAGATATTCACCTGAATCGTTGTCGCTATCTATCTTGTAGCTTTTCCCGTTAGTAGCGTATGGCTCTAGCTTGATTTGTTGTGCAACTGTGGCTGATAGTTCAATAGGCTGGATCCACCCCATGATGCTGCGCTCCCAAGGTGAATAGGGGGTGGGACAATAACCATCGGCGGTATATTCTCCCATGTCCATTACAGACCAGTATTCGGGGCTTTGGTTGTTGTTGGTAAGATTATTGGTAGGATAGAGGTCTGGCAAGCCCATGGTGTGCGAGAACTCATGGCAGAACAAGCCGATGCCATTGAGGTAGTATTTGCCGTTTTTCGTATCGGATGGCGTGTTGTTTAACTCATTGTTGATACCAAAGCGGCGTATGCTTTTACCATCAAATTTTTGATAGAAGTAGGCTGTTCCGGATTTAGGCCATAGGCAGTCTTCTGAATTTCCAGATATACTTTCGGAATATCCTGCATAGATGATGTATACGAGGTCTACATAACCATCGTTGTCACTGTCATAGTCTGCAAAGTTGACTTCAGAATCTACCAGTTGGCAAGCTTCACTAATCATCTTGGTGTAGTTTTCGTCATCGCCATCACCTTGGCTTCCGTTCTTGCCGTAATAAGCTGAGTTTTGGCTTACGGTGACTGGACCTATGATGTCGAATTGAGGAGTGAATTTCCCGAGGCTTGCCTCCTTGAAGTATTCTTTAACAGAGCCATAGTTGGTGTATTCTTCCTCCGTTCTGAAGATGTTGGCATCTGCACTTGGTGCCTCTTCTCCCATTTCTGCGTTGAGATAATGGTTGAATGTGGCAAGGGGATCGGAACTCTTGAACTTGACATCTTGAAACTGTACTAAGATGACCAAAGCCTTGGGGCTACCTACATGTGGGAAGTAGGCGGCGGAGGTGCCTATGCCTGTAGCACGTGTGGCTTGAGCTCTTTTGGCTTGTACGGCAGAGAACTTTACTTGTAAGTGGTCTTGTGTGGTCTTTTCATATTTGCCATTGGTGGACAATTTTAGTGGTGTGCCATCCAGCATGGCATAGTAGTGGAAGTTTTCGTCGCCGAAGAGCTGGGCTGAAACTTCTGTGCCATCGGTCAGCGTGAGGTGTGCGATGCCAGGGCGTGCCTTGACAGCGAAAGCCTGTGTGGCTACGCTCAGGAAAAGTGCTAAGCTTAGGAGGATTTTCTTCATGTAAATGAAAGTTCTTGATGAGATTATTTGAAATAATATTGTCCCTTCTTTTGAGTCTGGTGTCCAAACTCTATGGCGTGGTGAGGGCAATGGTGATAACAGGTGAAGCAGGTGAGGCAATCGTCATGGTGAAGCCATTCAGGATAGCTTCCATGTCCGCCTTTGATGTCTCCCACGGGGCAGACATTGGCACAAATACCACATTTCACGCACTTGTCTTTGGTCACATGGAATCGCTTGTCGGTGATGAGCTTGCTTTCGAAGAATCCCCCCACCACTTTTGTGAAGAACCAAGGAATGGGACCTTTTGTCAATCGGCTCACTCCCTCTTTGCGATTGAATATCTCCTCGCATGCCACCGTGAGTTCTTTTGCAGCCTTTTCTTTTTTGCGGATTTCTCGCTCTTTCGGGTCTACATCCATGAATGGTAGCCCTACATACGATTCTGGCATGATGAGGCTGTAGCTTGAGGCTACTTCTTTGATGCCGAGGTGTAGGAGCGAAGGGTTGCTGGCAATGGTCTCGTTAAGGCTCTCGATGGTCAGTCCGATGCTGTCGCCTGCTGTACATACACAATAGACGAAAGGAGGCTTCTTGGCTTGAACCTTCATGTGCTCGATAAACTCTCTGACCAATCTTGGCACTCTCCAACCATGTACGGGGAAAACAAATCCGAGCCGTTCATCCTGTCTGAGGGTAAACGGCTCGGCTATAGAGTGGCTTGATTCATCCGTGCGCATGTATTGTGCAATGGATATCAAGTCTTCATGAGTGGCCGTCGCCAGTTTCGACGCCGCCCACTTGGTATTTCCTGTTCCTGAGAAATAGAATATCATGTTTTATTTTCTATGTCTGCTGACTTTCCTTACTTTGTCTCTGTCATTACACCTTCGATATAGATGCGCGACATTTCTACAGTTCCATTGGTGCGCACGGTGATGCTCTTCTTGAAATGGCCAGGAAACATACCCTTGCCATTATAGGTGACATTAATCTGTCCTTTCTCTCCTGGGGCGATAGGCTTTTTGGTGTAAGAAGGCACAGTGCAACCACAGCTGGCAATGGCTTGATTGATGATAAGAGGTTTGTTGCCCACATTGGAGAAAGTGAATGTTGCCTTCTGCACTGGGGTGTTCTCTTCGAAAGAGCCAAAGTTATGAACCAACTTGTCAAACTTGATCTCAGCCTGAGCAGAGGCATTAGCAACCAGTGCCACCAATAGGGTTAATGTTAATAGGACTTTTTTCATCTTCATATCCTTTCTTTTATATTCTATTTTATTTGTTCCTAAATTTTATTTATTGAATGCAAAAGTACATATAAAGTTTATTATAACGCTACTTTTTTACATTATTTTATATAATTCTTTAAGAATTGCCCTGTCAAGCTCCCGGGGCAAGCTGCAACTTCCTCTGGAGTGCCTGTTACTACAATGTTGCCACCTTTGTCGCCGCCTTCGGGTCCTAGGTCGATGATGTAGTCGGCGCACTTGATGACATCCAGGTTGTGCTCGATGACTACGAGCGAGTGACCTCTTTCTATCAAGGCATTGAAGGCATGGAGCAAGCGCTTGATGTCGTGGAAGTGAAGGCCTGTTGTTGGCTCGTCAAAGATGAAGAGCGTAGGCTCCTGTTCTTCCTTGCCGATGAAATAGGCTAGTTTCACACGCTGGTTCTCACCGCCGGATAGGCTGCTGGAGTTTTGCCCCAACTTGATGTAGCCAAGACCTACTTCTTGCAGTGGCTTGAGACGGCTTACGATGGTGCGACAGTTGTCGAAGTCGCCATCGTTGTGTTGTAGCTTCTCATCGCTAAAGAAATCTATGGCTTCGTTCACAGTCATGTTTAGCACCTCATTGATGTCTTTCCCACCGTATCTTACGTCCAGGATTTCATGTTTGAATCGTTTGCCCTTGCAAGCCTCGCAGGTCAAGGTGAGGTCTGCCATAAATTGCATCTCGATGGTCACGTATCCTGCTCCCTTGCATTCCTCGCATCTTCCGCCTTCTGCATTGAAGGAGAAATAGGCTGGGGTGAATCCCATTTGCTTTGCCAATGGTTGGTTGCTGAACAGACTGCGTATCGCATCGTATGCCTTCAGGTAGGTGGCAGGATTGCTGCGTGTACTTTTGCCGATAGGGTTCTGGTCAACGAACTCTATGTGCTTGACGCGGTTCCAATCGCCCTCCATGGAGGCATATTCGCCTGGCGCTTCTGCTACGAGGTCGAGCCGACGCCGCAAGGCTGGGTAGAGGATGCCCTTGATGAGCGAGCTCTTGCCTGAGCCTGATACACCTGTAATGACCGTGAAGATGTTGAGAGGTATCTTTACGTCGATGCCTCGTAGGTTATTCATGCGGG
Organism: Bacteroidaceae bacterium; assembly: GCA_963660215.1. GTDB lineage: Bacteria > Bacteroidota > Bacteroidia > Bacteroidales > Bacteroidaceae > Prevotella. The sequence goes on from CAVKXW010000024.1 coordinate 27,697, forward strand.
CTCCTTTTATCTCGACATACATGTTCCAGGCCCGATGGCTGGTAGGGAGCTCTATCTCTTCATGGTGGGTGAGATACTTGATGGTATGGCTCTCAGGATATTTTACGAGGAGCTCTTTTTGTTTGTTTGCGTCTGTGGTTGAGTATTCTGAGGCAGAACCAGCGTAAACGATGCGTCCGCCCAGTCTGCCTGCGTCAGGGCCGACGTCGATGAGATAGTCGGCTGCGCGCATGATTTCTTCATCATGCTCTACCACGACCACGGTGTTGCCTAGCGTTTGTAGTTCGCGTAATACTTTTATCAGTCGGTTGGTGTCGCGACTGTGGAGTCCGATGCTAGGCTCGTCGAGAATATATACACTGCCTACGAGTGATGATCCCAAGCTGGTAGTTAGGTTGATGCGTTGGCTCTCGCCTCCGGAAAGACTGTTGGAGAGGCGGTTGAGAGTGAGGTAGCCCAGTCCTACGTCTAATAAGAATTGCAGTCGGTGGGTTATCTCGGTGAGCAGACGTTTGCTTACATCCTTCTCGTGGTCTGTGAGCTCTAGGTTGTCGAACCATGTCTTGAGGTTCGTGATCGACATGTCTACCAATTCGGTGATGCTCTTGCCGCCAATCTTCACATAGTTGGCTTCCTTTTTCAGTCGGGTTCCATGGCAGTCGGGGCAGATCGTTTTGCCACGGAAGCGGCTCAGCATCACACGGTATTGAATTTTATATTGGTTTTCCTTTACCATTCTGAAAAATTCGTCGATGCTCACTCTTTCGTGTGGGTCATGTTTCTTGTCGGATGGCAAACCATGCCAAAGCCAGCCTTTTTGTTCTTGCGTCAATTCGAAGTAAGGCTTGAATATCGGGAAGTCGTAGGCTGCGGCACGGCGGATGAACTCTTTGAGCCACATCCCCATTTTTTCTCCACGCCAGCATACTACGCAACCATCATAAAGGCTCAGCGAGGTGTTTGGAATGACCAGTTTCTCGTCGATGCCTATCACGCTGCCAAATCCTTCGCATGTAGGGCAAGCTCCCAGAGGAGAGTTGAAGGCAAACATATTGTCGCTAGGTTCCTCGAATGTGATACCGTCAGCCTCGAAACGGGTGGAGAAATCATAACTGATGCGACTTGGCATGAATACGAGGCGGCAAGATCCGTCTCCCTCGTAGAATGCAGTTTCGGCAGAGTCCATGAGTCGGCTGATGTCATCTTTCTCCTCGCTTACCGAAGCTCTGTCGATGACGAGAAAAATGTCTTTAGGGTCGGCACCAGGCTGGAATTCGTCGATACGTACAAACTCATCTTTTACCATGATGCGTGCGTATCCTTCCTGAAGATACATCTCCAGTTGCTTTTCTAGCGTTCTGCCTTCTATGATATGGACAGGGGCGAGGATGACAAACTTGGTGCCCTTGGAGTATTGCTGGGTGCACTTCAGTATGTCTTCTGGGGTGTGGCGCTTCACTTCTTGTCCACTGATAGGAGAGTAAGTCTTGCCGATGCGTGCGAAGAGCAGTCGCAAGTATTCGTAAATTTCTGTATTGGTTCCCACGGTAGACCGAGGGTTTCTGGAAATGACCTTCTGCTCGATGGCGATGGCAGGTGGCAATCCCTTGATGAAGTCGCACTCAGGCTTGCTCATTCTGCCCAAGAACTGGCGAGCGTACGAAGATAGTGACTCTACGTATCGGCGCTGACCTTCGGCGTATAGCGTGTCGAAAGCCAACGAAGACTTGCCCGACCCAGAGACTCCCGTGATGGCAACAAACTTGCCTTGTGGTATCTTTACGTCGATGTTCTTGAGGTTGTTGGCTCTAGCCCCTTTTATCTCTATGTATTTTTCTTTTGCCATTTCTAATTTTTCATTTCTAATTTCTCACTCATTCGTGGTGATAAGGTTCACCTTTTATAATAGTACACGCGCGATAGAGTGCCTCGGTGAAGATAAGGCGCACCATCTGGTGAGAGAAGGTCATCTTGGAGAGTGATATTTTTTCGTTGGCTCTGCCATAGACGGCTTGTGAGAAACCGTAGGGACCGCCGATGACGAAGACAAGCCTTCTAGCCGTAGCCTGCTTGCGCTCTATCCACTTGGCAAACTCGATGCTTCGAAATTCCTGCCCATGTTCGTCCATCAGCACCACGGTGTCGGATGGCTGAATCTGTTTCAGGATCAACTCTCCCTCACGTTCCTTCTGCTGTTGTTCGCTGAGACTCTTTGTGTTCTTGAGCTCTGGTATGGTGGTGATGCTGAAAGGCATGTAGTGGGTGATGCGCTCGGCATAGTCC
>CAVKXW010000025.1:0-3947 GCA_963660215.1 Bacteroidaceae bacterium
GCGTGATAGATAGCGACAATTTGGAGAACAAAAAGCCCCTCAAAGTGTCGCAGTATCGAAAGATAGACGGCACGATAACGCTTTTAATGACTTTGGGGCTACTTTACACGTTCGAGAGGTAAAACTGCACACAAAAGCGGCGAAATGCCGTCAGAACGCCCGAAAAGGGCATTACGGACGATATTTCGCCACTGATTACAGATGCACGGTGTGCGTTTTCGGCTTGATTGGCGGTTTTTACTCCAAATTGATGCTTTCGCCATCATCATCGGGACCGAGGCCGCCACTGGATGAGCCAGAGCCGCCCGAAGTCGATCCGCCGCCAGACGGTGTGTTGTCGTCGCCGTGCGTGTTGGCGGTCTCACCGTTGCCATCATCGCCACCGTCATACTTGCCAGCCTCACGGAACTTAGCGTCTTTGTAGAGGTCGGCGGCACGGAATCGCTTGCCGAGGTAGAGGTTGAGGCGCACAGCACGGATGTTGTCGGCGGTGAACTCCTTAGCCGTGTCCGCCCCCACAGTCTCCAGGCCAATGCGGAAGATGCCGAGGTCGTCGAGGCGCACGGCTTTGCCCTCAAGGAGCAGCTCACGCATGCAGACTTGCATCTCGATGAGCACGCCACGGATTGTTGACTCACCGAACACACAATGGTGGTTTGCCATGTGCTTTACGAAATCCTCAAACTCCAAGAGTTCGGTAACGCTTCGTCCGTACCAACGGCCCTTAGTCACGCCCTCAGTGTTGCTTTTGTACTTTTTGTAACGTATCATACTTTTTGCGTTTAAATGGTTGTTTGGCACTGTTGCCGCTGCAAAGATAGCCGTCTTTTCGGGCATGAATCCAGATGTTTGCGGTTGTGTCCTGTTGCCGCCTGTTAGAGGCGGTGATAAATTGTATTTTCACGTTTGTTTTCCTTACTTTTGCCGCATGGAACATAACAGAGATGATTTCAAGATACGGGAGTACGGCCGCATGGAGCTTGCGGCGCAGTACTGCCATTGCATCATGCCCGAATCGGCGTGGAAGAAGTTCCGCCGATGGATGCGACTTTACCCCGGGCTCATGGAGCGGCTTGCCGCCATCGGTTACACGGAGCGCAGCCGCAGTTTCACACCGGCACAAGTGCGCCTGATTGTCGAGGCGTTGGGCGAGCCGTGAGATTATCGGTATGGTAAACAGCGATTACCCTATGGCAAACCGCCGATTACCGTACCGATAATTTGCCGTTTGCCGTGGCTTTATGACAAATCCACGACATTTTGTGTTAAAATAATGTATAAGTAAGTAACTAACCAACCGAAAAAGCCGTTATTTCGGGGAAAAGCGTTATCTTTGTGGCGATAAATTGAATTCGATTATGGCAAACAAGTATTATAACGAGTTAATCCGTACAGCCAAGCCAGGCAAACGTACACGCATGAAGTACGATAGCGGCGAGAGCGCAGGATTGCACACCCGAGGTAATGTGCTTTTGGGTGTAAGTCGCTTTTTGACTTCTTTGAAGCCGCGATTTGTTGATACTTTAGTGATGAAACTACTATTTTAATGGACAAAAATCAGAAATTGGAGCTGCTTTACAAAGGGCAGCAAGAAATTTATGAACTTTACAACAATGACATAAGGGACGCTATAATCTTTATAGAATCCGAGTACCACAAATTCCCGGTTCCGTTCCTTAACGAGATTAGGGCGGCGCAGGATCATTTGGCACGTTGCCTAAGTTACCCATTGGATAACGCCGACTGGGAGGTTTATGTTACTGGGCAGCTCAAAAAGGCAAAGGGGCATTATGACCGTTGTTTGTTGGACTGCTACAAATACATCTGGTATCGCTACGGTAGCCACCTGTCACGCACTCACTTGATACCAAAGGTATTCGGCAAGTTGCAGGACATTGACAACGGCGAGTTCTACAAGGAATACAAGCGGTTGCATAAGTCGGCCAAGGAATGCAACAAGAAAGCGAGAAAGACCGAGACCAAGAACAAAGAAGAGGCGAAAGACTTGTTTAGGGATGCCATAGGCTACCTAAAGCAAATGGATAATCTGTTTGAAGACAACTACGACAAAATCAGTTGGTCAGTCAGAAAAGGCATTTTACTGAAAGCCCTATACGCTTTGGGTTGGATTATCAGTATAGTTTTGATGCTTATCAGGAATGCAAACCCGATAAAATCAGTAACAAACTTTGTTTTAGGTTGGTTCGGAATCAGTATATAAAAATACACAAAACGATATGGCAGGTATATATGAAAGCCTAAAGGCATATTTCGAGAATACGCCAAAGGAACAGTTGGATAAAGATTGGGAAGAAATCAAGCATCTTAATGAGATTGGCCCCGATGTGTTGGAGTACGCCAAGCTGGTAAGGGGCGAGAGTAAATAACGAATTAAAGCAAAAATTAGATATGGACACAAACTATAACTTTATACTTTCATCGTCACAGCAGATAATTTTAATCCAAAGAGACGATGGAAGAAAGAAACAAGTTATGGAGAAGAAAGCAACAGTATCGTTTGCTTAAGTCGAGAATCGTTAAGCGTGCCGACGGCTTCGGCGTGTTTGTCATGGCCGATGGCACGTATGTGCAAAATCCACACTGGACGCAGTTGATAAAGAGCCATTGGGCGCAGGTGTACAAGACCACAGGCACACCGTGCAGCTGTTGGATATGCCAAGGCGAAAGATATTCACGCCTCGCCTACAAGCACGACACCAAGCGAATTATTGAGGAATCGGAAATGTAAAACAGAGCCTCACCAAGCACATTGTTTGGTGGGGTTTTTTCATGCTTTGTAGTGTCGATGAATGTTAAACTTATGCCATTACTACAAAAAATTGTAGTAAATATTTGATTAATACGAAAATTTGTAGTATCTTTGCAGTGTTAATTAAAACAGAGAACGAAATGAAAGAAAAGACAGAATCAATGAGAGTGACAGCCGCCGAGCGTGAATTGCTGGAGGCTATGAGAAATTACAACAAGTCCTATCCTGACGGGTACTCAGAATTGATGTGGTACGCACAGCAACTGTTTGACAACATGCTACGGCAGCCATACACGTAAAGACAGAAAGCAACAGCCACGCCGAGCAAATCGGCGTCGGCTTCTAACATAAAATCATCAACTTATAAAGCATATACAGAAATGGAAGCAGCAACAAACACGGTTATGATTACCGACATGAAGAAAAAAATCAAGGACATACAAATGGCAATATCCTGGAGGGACTTTGCCAACACGTACTTTCAGCGTTCCTCGTCGTGGTTCTACCACAAGATGGACGGCATAGACGGAAACGGAGGCGTTGGCGGCTTCAGCGAAAAGGAAGCCGAGCAGATGCGTAACGCCCTGTTTGATTTATCCGACCGCATACGCCGTGCGGCGGAGAGCATTTAGGCGTTTTATTTTTTGTCTTTTCTTTCAAGAGGGCTAACGCCCATAAAGCCGTGTTAGGGTAACGCCTTAACACGGCTTTATCGTTTATGCGCTTTACCCTGACATTACCTTTTCGTTACCCTGTTTACCCTACGTTTGCCCAAACCGACAAAAATGCTATGCGGTTAAGCCGATTTACGCACGTTTGCCGCCCTTTTAAGCTGCAAAATGTTAAAAGATAAGTAACTAAGTAACTTTTTCCTCAAAACATTTGGTGCTTTAAGATTATTTAGGTATCTTTGCAATGTCAAATCATAATTGCGGTGCAGATGTTGCCGCCGTTCACCGTAACGTAGCGGCTATTTTTGTATCCATGCCATAGTAAAATAAATAGGATATTTCTATATAAAGGAATAGCCACGCCGTGTTGGGTAGCAGAAATGCCCCAAGGTTTCAGCAATTATGAACCTGACAGCACGTAGCGTGGCTTTTATGTTTTTGTCAAATCATAATTGTTATGTCAAGTAACGTATCAAATCAAAATCCTGTAGAGCAGGTGGCGGCAG
>CAVKXW010000025.1:4219-7430 GCA_963660215.1 Bacteroidaceae bacterium
ACAGGCAAGACGGCGGCGAAGTGGAAAGAGGCGTACATCAAGGCGTTCAACGACATGGAGGCCAAGATAAGAGCCGAGCAGACACAGCGAGCCATCGAGGAGCACGACCGTAAGGAGGCCGAGGAGTACGACCGCCTGTTGAAGCGTGAGCAGAGAGAGGAGGAAGAGGTGGACCGACGTGTGGACGAGTTGGCACGCCAGAGAGCAGAGCGAGCCAAGGCGGAGGCAGAGCAGGAGGCACAGACACAGACCGCCACAGCCGAGCAGCAGCCAACAACGGAGGGCGGCATCATCGAGGACTACAACGGCAAGCGTGTGGTTTCGTCGCTCACACTCGCAAAGCTGCAAGGGCGTGAACATTATTACGTGTGCGACAGCATCCGACGCATAGCAAAGTACTTTGCACGCCCTGGGCGTGTCATCTACCGATGCAGCCGAATGGTGAGCCGTGGGAATGGTTGCGAGAGACAGGACGGTGTGGTTTACTACATTACGATCGAGGCGTTCCGCACGATGTGCCGCCACTGCCATTCTATGACAAAGGAAGTGCAGGAGCAAGTTTTGTCAGCCTACGACAAGGCAAAGGGCAAGGGACACCACGGCAAGCCTGTAGCCAATGCCCACGTACCTGAGTACAAAAAGCGTTTGGCGGCGAAGCAAGCCACGGCCCCTACCACCCCACCGAAGCCGACACCGACCGCCAAGGCAGCGACCGAGCAGCCACAGCAGACCGCACAGGCCCCGACCGTGGCGACCATGCCACAGACCCCGGCAGACCTCATGCAGCGTTTCGTCAAGGCTATGGGCGTGATGATGGGAGTAGATACAAAGGAAATGTTTAACTTAATGGATAAAGGAGAATAAGATATGATACTTACAGACAAAAAGCACATGGACACTATCACGGTGAGCAGCAACGTGAACACAGACGCAGACGAGCTAAAGGCGAACATCGCCGAGGTGTATGACTTCATCAACGACCTCATGGCAGGTTTGCCCGAGGAGGTCAAGGTCAGTGCGAGCAAGGTGCGAAGCGTGCAGGGCACGTTGGAGTATCTTCTTAACTATTGCTACATCGAGAATGCGGACTAACCCATTAAGCGACATCAAACATTAACAATTTAACGATTTAGAAAGGAAACTATTATGAGACGATATACAGAAGAGGAAAAGAGCACCATTATACTTGACAGCGAGGATTTCACACCCGAGCAGCTTGTTAAGAACTTAGAGGGAGTTTACGACTACATCGACAATTTGTTGATGATGGTTGACCCGACCAAGCACAGAATAGACCCTGTAGAACTTCGTGACGCACAATATACGTTGGAGGCGTTGATATACGGCACTAACATCGTCAGCATCGAGGACGCCAAGCTAAAGAAAGGAGGTTTGCGATGAGATACAAGAAGCCTAAGAAAGTCACAAGCCTGGTGATAACCGACCGTGACGGAATGCCTGTTTACACCGCCGACACGTTCCGTGATGCCGTGAAGCAGACACGTGAGTACATCAAATGGCTGTTGGAGGAACTGCCCGACGGCTACGAACTTCGCATACATGGTTTGCTTGATGCCATGTATCCGCTTGAATGGCTCACGGAGGAAGCCATCATAAAGAGCGTGACGAAATAGCCACGTACAGGAAACAACATACTTTTTTACCCAACTTAGCCGTGTCGGTTTGCGCCCGATGCGGCTTTTTTTCGTGCCTTTTTGCCAACTTCGCAAAAACTAAAATCTTAAAAATCTAATAATTTTACCACGTTGCGCCAAGGTGCGCCACGATGCGCCAAACGACATTTGGAATTTGGAAAATACGATTGTATTTTTGTGGCGGACTTATTGTGTTTTTCAACTACAAATGGCAGAATTTTGGAACAAGATAAAACGATTTCTTAGCCGTGAGGTGACAGCCACGGACACCGTCGTGGACACCGACCAACGCCCCACCACCGTAAGAAGTGGCGGAGGCGTGGCGGTGTTTTCGCCGTATGGTGGCGGCGACGCTATGGCGGTGGCGGCGGTTTACCGTTGCGTGACGCTTCTTAGCGAGAGTGTGGCGAGCCTACGTTTGCAGTACATGCGGCGCAAGGACGGACGCTATCAGGAGGACACGGCGAGCGATTTCCACTATCTGTTGACCGTGCAGCCGCAGCCCGAAATGTCGGCGTTCGACTTCTGGACGATGGCGGTGCGCCTGATGCTTCTTGACGGCAACGCCTACATCTACCCACGCTACGTGCTGGGCGAGCTAACGGATTTGGTGCTTTGCCACCCAAAGACCGTGACCCACGACCCACTGAACAGCCGCTACTACATTGCCGATGCTTATAACGGAGTGTTCGGCACGTTCGAGGAAAAGGACATCATACACCTTTACTTGCATTCGTCGGACGGGCGCAGGGGTGAGAGCATACTGACCCACGCACGCCGCACGATGGACATTGCAGGTGCAGGGGACGCAGAGACCGAGAACCGTTTTACCAACGGCGGAAGCGTCCGGGGCATCATCAGCAACGACAAGACCACTACGGGATTTGGCGAGTACCAAGACAAGGAACTGGAAAAGACAGCCGAGAGCGTGGACAGCCGATTTAGCCGTGGTGAGCGCATTGTGAGTTTGCCGGGACAGGTGGACTTTAAGCAGATTTCGCTTTCGTCCACCGACATGCAGTTCTTGGAGAGCCGAAAGTTTACCGTGCGTGAGGTGTGCCGCTTCTTTGGCGTGCATCCGTCGTTCGTGTTCGATGATACGAGCAGCAACTACAAATCGGCAGAAATGGCAAACGTGGCTTTTCTATCCAACACGCTTGACCCGATATTGAAGCGTATAGAGTGTGAGCTAACAAGAAAGCTGATACCACGCACGCTTTGCTGCAAGCGTAAGTTCATGTTCGACCGCAGGGGTATCTATTCCATGGACTTGCAGTCGCTTGCCGACTATCAGAAAAAGACCATCGAGAGCGGCATCTATACCGTGAACGACTGGCGGCGCATGGAGAACCAACCTACCGTAGAGGGCGGCGATACCGTCTATCTATCCACCAATTTGGCGGCTTTGGGCAGTGAGAAGCTATCGGGCGCAGCTGCAACCACGGCGACACAGCCGACAGGCACGGCAGAGGGAAACGAGAATAACAATAAAAGCAACGAGGAAGAATGAAAAAGAAAAGAACCATAGCTATTGTGTCGGGGCTTCGCATACGTGA
>CAVKXW010000025.1:8201-29633 GCA_963660215.1 Bacteroidaceae bacterium
GGGACTGGAGAACGACAAGGAGCGTGAGGACTTCACCGATGCGGAAAAGGGAGAGCGTAAAGCCCTTTACCGTGAGATGGACATCCTGGAGATGAAAATCAAGGCGGCAACACCTACATTGGAGGTGATGCGCCGTGAGGACATCGAGGAAGTGAACAAGCAGATGCGTGAGTGCGTGAAGAACGGGCAGCGTTTTGAGTTGAAGATTAGCCGTGCCGTTGCGTCAGACTTCGGCGGCAACACTTCGGGCTACCTCAATCCAGCCGCTTCTACCAATCCAGCACCTGTTACAATGGGCGACATCGTAGAACCATTGTACGCAAAGACCATTCTTTCGGCTATCGGCTCACCACTCCTTACAGGGCTGAAAGGTAACTATCAGTGGCCTGTTATCGAGACATTCGCAGCCACCATCAACGACGAGGGCGTGGAACTGGGCGACACCAAGATCGAGGCAAGCAAACTTTTGGCTAAGCCTGAGCGTATCGGTGTGGCCGTGCCTATCACACGTGAGGCACTCAACGAGACCGACGACCTTTTGCGACTTGTTTGCACGCAGTACATGCCTGTAGCGGCAGCCGCTTTGATGAACAAAATCATGTTCAGCACCACCAAGGTTGAAAAGGCTACAAATCTTGTTGGCCCATTCGTGAATCTCAAGGCCGCAAACAAAAAGACCTACAAGGGCGATGCCCCGACACTCGCCGAGCTTCTTGCCTTAAAGGGTTTGGTACTGGGTGCGAACATCATGCCGGAGGGACTTTGCTACGTTATGACCGAGACCACCAAGGCACTTCTGGAGGGTACTCCAAAGTGGAGCGGTGCAAACCAGGCCATCGTGGACGAGAACGGCAAGATTTCGGGCGTGCCTGTATTCTGCAGCTCATACGTGGCGGAGGGTACGGTATTCTTCGGCTCATTCAAGTATGCCCCACAGGGCTTGTTTGGCGAAATGTCAATCATCATCGACCCTTATACACTCGCACGTAAGAACTCTATCGACTTCGTGCTCAATGCCGACTATGCCATCACCACTTTGCGTGAGGAGGCGTTTGCCATGTTGTCGAAAGACCCGGTAGAAGCAGCCAGCGCAACCGACACAGGCAAGGCAGTGAGCAAGTAACCGCAAAAAGTTTTCTTCAAGTTCATAAACAAGGTATAATAACGGATTATGGCAGTAGTGAGTTTGGCACTTTTCAAGAAGCACGTAAGGGCTGATGACTTCGCCGACGATGACGAGTATCTGGAGCATCTTTTAGAGACCGCCGAGAGCGCAGTTATCACGGCGACCAACAGAACCAAAGAGGAATTGGCGCAGATGGGTAATGGAGATGAAGTTCCTACCCCCATAAAGCACGCTATCCTGATGTTGGGCGCACATTGGTACAATCAGCGTGAGAGTGTGAGCAGCGTGCAGATGCACGCCGTGCCCGACTCGCTGCAGGCCTTAATCAAACCCTATCGAAAGTTGGCGGAATGAGAGCAGGAGATATGAAATACCGTTTGAAGTTGATGCAGCCGACGGCGAGCACCAACGACTACGGCGAGGAAGCCACCACCTACGAGGAAGTGCGCACGGTATGGGCGGAACGCAGGAAACAGAGCGGAAGCCGCAGCGAGGAAGTGGGCGAACACTTCGCCGATTACCGTGCAGAGTTCAACGTGAGGGACGCACACCCTGTTAGGGAAAACTGGAGGGTGCAGCAGTTGGGCGGCTACCTTTATACCGTTGTCGCCATCATCCCCAACATAGACAGAGGCATGAACACTTTGGTTTGTGAGCGAGTGAACGAGTAAGAGTTAATCAGTTTTTGTTTTCCGATGTATATGCAGCCAAGACGATGAAAGAAACCGTTACCGACTTAGACAAGCCGTTTGCCAGCGTTTACAAGGCACTCGACCTGAAAGACCAACGCAAGGCGATGAAAAGCGCCATGCGCCGTGAGGGCAACCGACTGAAAAAGGCGGCTGTTTCCAACTTAGGGCAAAGCGGCATTGGGCAAGGCACGAAACGCAGCCTGTCAAGCGGCATCTACGTGCGTACCTATCCCGAGGACAAATGCGGCCTGGGCTTCATGGTGAGCGTCAAGCCGCACGGCAGACGCAAGGGCATCCACCTCAACCGTCAGAACAAAGAGAAGCCTGTTTTGATGTGGGCGGAGGACGGCACAAGGTTTCGCCGTGTCGGGCGGCGTATTTCTTCGTTCTTTGGTAAGAGCCGATTTACTGGCAAGAAGATAAGGCAGTACCTACGAGGCGGCGCAAGCCGTGGCAAGATGAAGCGGTACGCCTTTCTTGCAAAGACCGAGCAGCAGAACGCCGAGGGCGTGGAGGGCAATTTGTTCAAGGCGTTCCACGACAATTTGGAGCGAGCAGCGAGGAAACAAGGACTGATATAAAAACAATATAAACGAGCTATGGCACAGAGAAAGACATCATTGAGCGCAGGTGCGGTTATCCGTGGCATTCTTCTTTCTGATGAGGAAGTGAAGAGGCGGACTAACAAGGTTTTCCCCATCGTGATAGACCAAGCGCAGTTGCCTTACATTCTTTACCGCCGTGCGGCGTTGCAGCACAACCCCACAAAGGCAGGTATGCCGGGAGCGGACACCGTTACAATGGAGGTGGTTTGCTATACGGCGAAGTATGCCGAGGGCGTGGAGTTGGCGGAAGCCGTGAGGGCGGCACTCGACTACAGCAAGGGCGAGCGTGACGGTGTGCAGATGCGCAGTTGCACGCTTGTTGAGAGCGAAGAGGGCTACGAGGACGATGCTTTCATGCAGCAGCTTGTTTTTCAAGTCAAGATTTAAGTTATTGTAGAACCATCAAAATTTTATAAGTTATGGCAGATACTGGATATATCAATGGTAGCGACCTTATCCTTAGTGTTGGCGGCAAGGCGGTGGGCCATTGCACGAGCCACACCCTCACTTTCAACAGCGAGACCAAGGACAGAGCCGTTAAGCCTGTAGCGAGCGCAGCCAAGAGCAGCGGACTTTGGAAGGGCAAGGGCGTGACCGGGTTGTCTATCTCAATCAGTGCCGAGGGTTTGCGCTTCTACGACGAGACCGAGAACGGACACGAGCAGATTGCGCCGCTTTGGGGCAAGGGTCAGAGCGTGGAGGTACAGGCGTTCAAGCGTGGCGGTGATAATACGCCGTATGTAAAGGGTAACTTTGTTATCGCCTCACTGGAGGAGACCAGCCCGGCGCAGGACGATGCGACATATAGCGTATCGTTGGAGAACGACGGCGAGCCTGATGTTTACCCTGGCAAGGACACTGCAAGCGGTACGAGTGCCGCACAGACAGCCGACAGCAAGGCGGTGAGCAAGTAAAAGCAAAGAGCCATTTTGTTTTTAGATAGATTGTTTTAGTAGTTAGATTTGTTGAATTATTAGTTAATTGTTGATTATGCCAAAGATTGAAATCATGATCGACGGCAAGGCATACCCCTGTAGGCAGACTATGGGGGCTATGCTTCGCTTCAAGAAAGAGACTGGCAAGGAAGTGACCGAGATAAGCGACAGCCTTTCGGACATGTGCGCATACCTATTTTGTTGCACGGCATCGGCTTGCAAGAAAGACGGCGTTAAGTTCGATATGTCGCTGATGGACTTCGCCGACAGCCTCACGCCCGAAGACCTCAACCAATGGACGGAAGCCGTGAACGGCGCGGCGGACCAGACACCGACCGACGGAAACGGCACGGAGGGCGCAGGGGACGAAAAAAAAAGTTAGGCATCTTCGACTTGTTGGGCGTGGCGGTTGGAAACATTGGACTTCGCTACGAGGACTTTTGCGACCTCACACCCGATGAGTTCATCCATATATACAGAGCCTACAGCAGCGAGCGAGAAGAGCGGTACAAAGACAGTTGGGAACGTATGCGGATATTGGCGGCAATCACCATACAGCCATACGCAAAAGGACACCTGACACCGCACGGACTTCTACCGTTTCCGTGGGACAACAACAGAAAGCCGAAGCCTACGAGCGAGGCCCCGACGGTATCCAAGGAAGATGCTTTGCAGAGGTTTGAGGAAGTGTTGGGGAAAGTGAAAGTGGAAAAGGGCTAAACTCCAAAGTACCACCAAGGCGTATAGCCGTAATCCTCATTTGGTTTGAGCGAATCATATTGCCCATAAGCCAAGAGGGCGAACACAACACTAACAAAAAATGCTATGCAGCCAAGAAACAGCAGGGACACGACAACAGCCACGAGCGAGACAATGAGGATATTGCGCCAAAGTTTTCTTTCTTTGGCTTTTCGCTTTGCTGATATGTTTTTGTTCTGTTTCATGCTCATAACCATTGGTTTACACTGCAAATATACAAAAATATTTCGTTAGTTAGTTACTTATACGTTGAAATTATGGCAAAAGAAATAAAGTTTAACATAAAATTGCTTATCGACGGAAAAGAGCAACTGGGTACAGCCACAACGGATGTAGGAAAGTTGCGTAAGGCGATGGAGGAAACGAAATCCACCGCCCAACAGTTCCGTGATAAGTTGTTGACGATTAACCAGACCGTCACGGCTTTGCAAAACGCTTCGAGTGCCATAAATGGTTTGCGTGACACGATGGCAGGGCTAACGGCAAGCTACAACGCCGTGCAGCAAGCCAACACACAGCTAACTACCGTGATGCGTCAGCGTATGGACGCTACCGACGAGGACATCAAGAAAGTAAACGAGGTTATCGGGGCGCAATCAAAATTAGGTGTTGTCAGTGGAACGATACAGAAGACAGGGGCACAGCAGATAGCAACCTTTTTGAAAGAGAAAGGCACGTTGGAGCAACTGATACCAGCCATGAACGACCTTTTGGCACAGCAGAGAGGTTTGAACGCAAGCCAAGAGGACGCCCGAAGCGTGGCAAACCTCATGGGCAAGGCTATGACTGGGCAGACATCAGCCCTAAGGCGTGTGGGTATCACGTTCAACGAGGCCCAAGAAAATATTATGAAGTACGGCACGGAGCAGCAGCGTGCCGCCATGTTGGCACAGATTATCACCGATAATGTGGGACACATGAACGCTCAATTGGGCAAGACTGATGCAGGACAGCTAAAGCAAGCAGAGATGCGGTTTGCTGCCATTAAGGTACAAATTGGTGAATTGGTATCGAAGTGGTTGCCTAAGATAACCTTTGCGGCGCAAGCATTGTCTATCGTAAACTCCATGATTTCGTTAGGTAACAGCATCAAGGGAGTTACGGTTATCATTAAGAATTTCGGTATTACCACCAAGGTAGCAAGTGCCGTTTGCATAAGTCTGAAAGCATCCATTACAGGTTTGACAGCCGTAACGAGGGTGATGCAAGCGGCATTTACAGGGGCGACCATCGGAGCGACCACCCTAAAGGTTGCCATAAAGTCTTTGCTCATTTCTACAGGTGTGGGCGTGGCAGTCTGGGCATTGACAGAAGCCATTTCGTATTTGGCGACATCATCCGACAAAGCCAAGGACAGCACAAAGCAGCTCACAGCCGAGGAAGAGGCGGCACAAGCCGCACGGCAGCAGGAAGCACAGCAAAGGGCGGAGGTTGCGGCGGCAATAGACATCAACATAGCCAAGCTAAAGGCGTTCAAGGGAAGCAAGGAGGATGAGAAGAAACTTGTTGCGGAAATGAATAACACCTACGGCGACGCTATGGGCTACTATTCCACCGTGGCGCAGTGGTACACGGCACTTGTCGGCAACTCCAAGGCGTACTGCAATCAGATGATTAACGAGATACGCATTAGGGATTTGGCTAACAAGGCGGCTGATTTGCAGCAAAAGCGGTATGACTTCACCCACGATGACAACGGCAAGACACGCCGTTTCAGCAAGAAGCGCAAGACACGCCAAGTAGCCATCGGTCAGGTTGACGCAGGGGACGGCAAGATTATCCCACAGTACGCAGATGTGGAGGTCAAGGGGTCAAGCGATTTGGAGAAAGCCAACGCCAAAGTTACAGACCTTTACCGCCAAGAGCAAGCCGTAAGAAAGCAGATGGAGGGTTTGGTTAAGCAAAATGCCCAAATCACTTACAAGCAGTTTGATGGCTACAGCAAGACCGCCCCGACAACTCCAGCCAAGACCAATACACCAAAGGCGACCACCAAGACCGATAAAAAGGAAGAGCCAAAGACCTACGTAGAGCAGCTACAGGCGCAGTTGTCGGCGGCTCAAAAGGAAATGGGCAACGCCATGACCATTGATGCGAGGGTGCAAGCCGACGCAAAGATAAGGGACATACAGGCGCAAATAGACGAAGCCACAAAGGGAAAGGTATCTATTGAAGCCGAGACAGAGTCAAGCTATACCGTGCAGGGCAGCGCAGCCGACAAACGGCAGAGCCGCACGAACGCGCAGCAGCGTATAGACCGAATAAAGCAAGATTACGACATAGGCATTATCACCAACAAGGAGGATGCCGAAAGACAGATAGCCGACATTAACAAGCGGCTCACCGATTTGGGGCTGAAGCCTGTAGAAGTACACTTCAAGACCCATACCGAGGAACTGCAAGAGAAGTTAAGGGACGCACAGCAGGAATTTGAGGCAGCCGCCACCATTGACGCAAAGGTGGAGGCAGACGCCAAGATTACCGACATACAAAGGCAGATAGACGAAGCCACAAGGGGAAAGCTAACCATTGAGGCGGACACCGAGCCTACATATATCACCAAGGGCAGCACAGCAGACAAACGGCAGAGCTATGCCAACGCCCAGAGCAAGGCAAGCCGCATACAGACCGACTACGAGATAGGAATCATCGGAAAGGACGAGGCGGAGCGGCAAATCAGCGAGCTAAACAAGCAGATTGCCGATTTGGGAGGAAACCTCAAGCCGCTGAAACTGGAAGTCGAGGCAAAGGGATTTGACAAGGCTTTTGGCAATATCAAAAACGGTTGGGGAAGCATCCAGGGCGTAGGCAACGGAATCCAAGGCATAACCGATGCACTGGAGGGAAATGGCGACGCATGGCAGCAGGTAACAAGCATCCTGAATGGTTTTCTATCCATTGCCGAGGGCATAAGGGGCATTGTCGATTTGTTCGACACCCTCACGGGCGCAGTTGTAGCCCACAACGCAGCCACAGCCGCCGATACCTCAACCACGGCGGCACATACGGCGGCATCCACGGCAGACGCAGCGGCGACCACAGGCGAGGCGGCGGCAGCTACAGCCAACACAGCCGCCAAGAGTGGCGAGGCGGTGGCCAATGCAACGGCGAGCGGTGCAAAGATGCCGTTCCCTTTGAATCTCGTTGCCATTGCGGCAGGTGTGGCGGCGGTCATTGCGGCACTTGCGGCGGTTTCGGGCTTTGCCACGGGTGGTGTTATCGGCGGCACTTCGACATCGGGCGACAAGAAGTTTGCACGTGTCAACAGCGGTGAGATGATACTTAACAAGTTTCAGCAAGCCCGGTTGTTCGGCATGATCGACGGCAAGTTTCAGCCGCCTACGTTCACGGAGCAGCGTTTGCAGCCTGTAACGATGCAGAACATCACGAACGCCATAGAGCCGGCAGGGACGGAGGTAAACATCAACATGAACGCCAACGCACGCCGTTTGCTCGAAATGATGAGCGAGACAAAGCGAGTGGCGGGCAAGAGCGGAAGAAAATACAGTGTATAATGTGTAACATCTAAATATTTCATACGACTATGTACATCTACGGCAGTTTTCTAAGTCAGCAGGGCGACACGGTAACGGTTTACATCGTTACCCAGAACGACCGTACCCAGACTTTGGAAATAGGTACACAGAAAGCCGATGTTTTCTTTACCGAAGACCCAGCGGAAATTACCAACGAGGTAAACGACACGTTCGACCACCTTTTGAGACAGTCGGCTACAATCCGTTTGCTTTGCGGTAATCTTATATCGGACTTCTTCAGTACCTCATGCCGTGATGCAGTGGTGAACATCTACAAGAATGACAGGTGCATCTTTGCAGGGTTCATTGAGCCGCAAACTTTGTCGCAGCCGTATAACGAGAGATGGGACGAACTGGAATTGAATTGCGTTGACGCTTTGAGTGCTTTGCAGTACAGCAAGTACAAGGACGTGGGGGCATTGGGCGTTATCTATGCTTTCGTCAAGGCAGAGGCGGCGCAGCGCAGTTTCTACGACATTGCCACCGAGATACTGAACGGCGTAACCGCCAATCTTGACATATTGGGCAACCAAAACATTAAGTTCTGGTATGATGGCAGCAAGGCGATCGACGCACA
This sequence comes from Bacteroidaceae bacterium, assembly GCA_963660215.1. GTDB lineage: Bacteria > Bacteroidota > Bacteroidia > Bacteroidales > Bacteroidaceae > Prevotella. The sequence goes on from CAVKXW010000025.1 coordinate 16,432, forward strand.
GACAGCCAACCGATACAAGATTTTCGGGCAGCTTTCAATATCCGACTTGTTGTTTTTGGGCGATGATGAGAGCGATGTTTGGCAGCAAGACGAGGTATTGGAGGAACTTCTAAAGTACCTTAACTTGCATATCGTGCAGGAGGGCTTTAACTTCTACATCTTTTCGTGGGAATCCGTCAAGGCATCCACGGATAAGATTATCTGGCACGACATCGTAGAGAACACAGCCAAGCAGACCACACAGACCACCGTAGGCATATCGCTTGCAAACGTGGCTGATTGCGACACAACGATAAGTATAGATGAGGTTTACAACCAACTACTACTGACCGCCAAGGTGGAGGACATCGAAAGCGTGATAGAAAGTCCATTGGACGAGGATTTGTTGGTTAGCCCCTATTCCAATAAGCAAAAGTACCTCACCGAGTATTCAAGCGATGGCGAGGGCAAAACTGCATACAATGCCTTTTATGCCATGACCCACGACCAAAAGACCACATACGGCGCAGGTGCTATTACTGATTGGTATGTGCAGGTAATGCGCAACAAGCAGTGGACTTTTCCGATGAAAGGTAACACGGAAATAGACATAGTGGACTATTTCGGAGGTGAGGGAACTAAACAACACGCTTTGCCTGATTGGTTGGGTATGACCCCCGGTGCCTGTATCATGGCAATGGGTAGCGTGAAGATGAACACAGCCAACGACGATAACAGCCCTACTTCTAAAGTCAACATGACTAACTATTTGGTGGTGTCGGTGAACGGCAACGAAGTGGATAACGACGAAAGCAAGACCTACCCAAGTGCCACCGACATACAGAAAAACATACCGTATGCCGTCTATACTGGCAACAGCGCAGGGGGCGTTTTCTCACCATCGGACGAAGAGACCACCAACTACATAGTATTTTCGGGTAAGGTGATACTAAACCCGATAATGAAACAGACCAACACGTATACCAAGCTACACAACAGTACAAGTTGGACTGTAACGATAGATAATCACGATGTTAATTTTGTATGGCATCAGACCGTACCGAGCCGTAACAATGGCGATGGACGCTATTACACACGCCAATACTGGCAAGCAGAGACACCCGATAAAGAAGTGTCGTGGCATGAGGGCGCAGATAGTGGCTTATATCCGTACACGGGGGAAGGCCCCGAACAGTACGAATTTAAGTACAGCGCAGTGGGCGACGGCACGGACACCATCAGCAAGGTAGCCGTATTAGCCTGTATGTTGGTTATCGGTGATAAGTGTGTGGTGGAATCGGGCACGGACGGACAGACAACCGATTTTGTTTGGCAGAAGTTCAAGGAGCGCAGCGAGTGCCAAAGCGATGATGAATATTACCAACAGTCGTTTACTATCGGCTTTGACCCTAAGATAGGTGATAAGTTGGTAGGCACGGAGTTCAGCATCCAAAACAACATAGACTACAAAATGGGCATAGATGCCGAGGGCATAGCCATCCCGATAAAGAAGAGCGACAAGGTAAGCGGCCAAGTAAGGTTTATGATATTAGGCCCTGTAAATGCTACATGGGACGTTATCACACGCCGCCACCCTACCTTTTTCAGACATACCAAGTGGAGCAGCTCAACCGTGCCACTTCTGGCACACGTTAGCAGCATCATGGTAAAATCTTTCGAGGTTAAGGTTTATAGCGATAATGGACTTATCAGCAACGGAAACGATGATAACGACATTATCTATATGAGCGACACCAAAGAAAGGTTTGTGAACAAAAAGGACGATTTGGAGTTTAAGATTAATTCGGCACTCACAGCCGCCGAGTGTGCGCAGTTGGGAGTGAGCAACACCGTGAAGTTATCCACACCGCTGAATATCGCCACAGGCGACGGAGTGTTGGAGATATACGACCGAAACGGAAACGTAAAGGCGAAGCCCGAACAAATCTACGTGGATAGTTACTATACAGAGTATCACAAGCCACGTGTATTGATGGAACAGAAGCTAATAGACGCTGACGATGTGGTTAGCCTTTTCAACCATTACAGACACGAGGCGTTGAATAAAGAATTTTTCGTGCAGGGTATCGGCAGGAACTTGATAGAGGGACGTGCCGACCTCACATTAAAGGAGATAGGCGTATGATAGATGTTAAGCAGATAGCGAAGCCAAGGCAGAGCGGTAGCGGTGTAAGTTCCGCCGCCACTGGCTCATACGGAGGTGTAGGCAGGACAGCCGAGGAAGCCAAGCACGCAGCAAAGGCGGATTTGGCTGTACACGCAGAGCAAGCCGAGTACGCCGACCGTGCAGGATATGCAAGCCGTGCGGCATACGCCGACATAGCGGGCGACATTGCCGAGGACAGCCCACTTTTCGAGAAGTTTCTAAGCCGATTGGTAGCGGACATTGCCGAGGGGCATATAACCTTTAAGGAGGGTTTGACCGCTTTAGGTTTGGCGATATTCAAGGAGGGGGCACAGTTTGGCGATTTCGTCAAAAGTCTGTATGCAGGCAAGGGCGCAGGTATCGACGCACAGGGTAACGCCGAGGTGGAAAGCATCAGAGTGCGCAGTTACTTCGAGTGCCTGGAGTTGATAATCAACCGCCTATCAGCCATTGAGGGCGACCAACTTCTAACGGAAGCCGACACGATAGAATCGGTTGACGATTTGGGCGATAATTGCTTTGGTTTGCATCTTCGCAGCAAGTGGGACGGATATTTTACAGCCCAAGCCGAAAACAATGTGCTTAAAGGCATCATCAACACTTTGGCGCAGGGCAGCGGAAAGTATTACACGGCATGGTTTCGGGTGAACAGCGTGAACACCGCCAACAACTACATAGAGGTGACGCAGTACCCCGACGATGAAGTACCAAGCGGCAAGAACTACCCACCATGCGAGATGATGAAGATAGCACGATGGGGAAACCAAACGGACACCAAGCGGCAAGATTGCATTTACCTTTCAAGCACAGAGGGGCGAATCGTCAAGCTAAAGGGAGTGACTAAGCCGATTTTGGAAAATTACAACTACGGCGCAGCTTTTGGCAGTTTGCCTGAATTTGTGTACAGCATACTTGATGCAGACGGAAACCCATTACCGTTGCGTGAGGGCCTGGACTATATGTATATACCGGGTATCGTCACAATGGACGTTATCCGCCTGAACAAATGGACGCTAAAGCCATTGGTTACATACGTTGACCGTGGCACGTGGCGAGAGGGCGAAAAGTATTATTGCGATGCACAGAACCCCGACACAGGCGAGTATGAGACATCGGACGTTTGGTTTAACGGCTGCAAGTACAGATGTTGCAAGAACCTCACCGAGACCGCCCCGGCATGGAATAACACCGATTGGGCGATGATTGAGGGAAACCCAGACTTTGCCGTGGAGTTCCAAGAACCCGAAAGCATCTTAGACCCCGACAAAATAGACCTCACGCTCACCATCGTTGCGACATTGTATAACATGAATATCACAGACGATATTTTGGACGCTGATGTTATGTGGACGAGGTACAGCGAGGACGCAGAGGGCGGCGAGAGAGTGGCAAGTGATAATGTTTGGGGTTTGCGGCATGCAAACAGCGGAAAGTCTTTGCACCTCACAGCCGAGGACATGGATTTTAACGGCTATATGCCAAAGGTTATCAAGTTCACGGCCACGGTTACTTTGCGTGACGGCATGGGCAACGAGAGAGCCACGGCAGAAGCCAGCTACGAATATTAACAATAAAATAGCGCAGTTATGAAGACGAAAAGATTTGACTTTAATTTCAAGCCGCTGCAACTAAACATTGCTTTGGTAAATAATGATGGCGTGCCCGATACTCAAAATTACGATGCAGACGCTAATACATATACGCCTGATTACACTTTGGTAAATCTTATTATCCAACCAAGAATCAGCCGAATAGACAAAGACGAAGTTTTGGCGGCAGGTGAAGTTAATAAGGATTTGGCTAACATCAAGTGGGAGCAAATCGTAAACGGCAAGCGTACCGAGATTACAGACAGTACAGCGGAAAAGCCACCGTTTAAGATTGTCAGAAGTGGCAACAATGCAGGGCGTTTAACCATTTGTCAGAATGTGAAACCCCAAATACCGCTGAATCTGATATTTAGTTGTGATTACACCGACCCACGTACAGGGCAAGTTTATCACGTGGAGCAGACCAAGCAGATACAATGCAAGAACGCCACTACATACACCCCACTTCTGGTATTGGACGCAGCGGCGCAAACCATATATAACCCATTGAGCGACCCCGACACACAGACGGTACACGCATCTTTGAGGTTGGGCGAAAGCGAGTGCCCTACGAGCAAACGCCTATTTGTTTGGGAAGTAATGCGAGAAGATGGGACATTTAGCACCGTGGGTGAGGACACCACGTTAGACTACGACGTAGAGGTATCGGCAGACGGAGCGAGTTGCACCGTTAATTGTAGCCTCATGGGGGCCGAGTTATATTTACGATGCCGTGCAAAATATGATATAAACGGAAATCCAAGCGGTGTAACTTTGTCTGATAGCTCACCTATGGCAATGGTTGCGTTTATTCGCAGAATCCCAAAGTTTGAATATGATATTAGCGAAGCACCTACAAACATACCAAGTGGATTGTTAGCAATATCGCCAACGGCTAAAATATGGGACACAAACGGCATTATTGCCAACGCCGAAAAGGAACTTTTGCCGCTTTGGAGTGTAGCGACCAACGTACAATCAGGGCAACTTAGCTTTACCCAGATAGCCCACGGCATTAACCCGATTTTGGCAACATCAAAGTTAAGCACAACGTTAGGCGGTGTGTATGGTTTGGAAGTTAAGGACATGGGGCCTACGTGTGCATGGGAAGACAGCGACGGCGCAGTTTTCGAGGACAGCGACGGCAATGTAATACTAATTAAGTAATATTTTCAATTCACAGAATTATGGCAAGATACATTAAAGCAAATCCATTGGTTGCACGATACTTGCAACTGGAGAACGACAGAAACACTTTGAGTGATGGCAATTATCTGTTTTGGCAAAACGATATGTTGGAGTTTGGCCCACTAACCCAACTTAACAACACTTTGGCACAGATTGGCGGTATAGCATTGATGCCACATGAAGCCAGAGAGGAACAGGACGGCACGGTTTGCCGACCTTTGCCGATGGCGACAGATGCACGCTTTCAGCAGCCTAACGAGGCTAACGTAAATGATACCATTATTAGCGAGCCAACCGAGGACGAGACCGAGCAGGACGCAGGTGGCGAGGGCGAAAGCGAAGATAGCACCGACTGCAAAGATGATGGCGAGGAGGAGCAGACCAACAAGGAAGATGCTAACGATGATTTACAGCCCGAAGCGTCAGAGAGTGAAGCAAACGAGAAGTCTAACGAATAATATATAAAGACTATGAGCAAAGCGAGTACAACCCGAACCATCAAGTTTATAGCCAAGGCAGGAACGTACACGGCGTTAATCATGTGTCCCGATGGTGATTTGTACCAAGAATGGGAGGGTACAGAAAAAGAGGTAACAAAGATTACCCCTAATTTTGCCCAGACAACACCTAAGCTAAATTTTGTTTGCACAAGCAGCCGTGTAGCCGAGGGGGTGGCGACACCTGACAGTATGCAGTACTTTTTCAATGGTACGAAAATCGAGTTTAGTGGCGATACTTCAACAGGTATCTTTGCAGGTTACTTCAAGAAGTTTGCGCCAAGTGGGGATAATATCTACTATGGTTTGCAGATTGTTAAGAACATCGTGGAGTTATCGGGATTTGCGCCAGCTACTATTAAGATGGTAGCCGCTATCAGCTACGGCACACAAAGCGACAATATCCAAGCGGTTTACACCATACCGATACAAAAGGCAACAGGTACAAGCTACCGTGTTACCATTGCATCCCCAGATAACAAGGGCTTTGTTATTACCGAGAAAGGCGGCACGTGTCAGTTAAAGGCGATAGCCACACAGAGCGGCGAGGTTTTAACCAAGGAATTAACGTACCTTTGGGAAAAGATGGGAGCAAGCGGTTGGCAAAGCGTCGGTAGTAGTAGTAGTACGACGCAAACGCTAACAGTATCAGGCGATGATATAGACGCATACGGCGAATATCGTGTAACCGTATATCGTGCAGGTACAGAAATCGGCAAAGACATACAAGGCGTAATGGACGCATCCGACCCATACGAGATAGACGCACGCCCAACACCCGAAGATGAAGCCATAAGCGAAGATGAAAGCGGTAACGGTAGCGTAACCTATACACCGTGGATAGTTAAGCGAGGAACTAACACGCAAGCTATCAAGGACGCTAAGTTTTTCTTTGTTGTGAAAGATGCTGTAGGCGTATATCTGAACAGTGACGGAACAACAGCGTACAGCAGTTACACCGTTACCCGAAAAATGTGCCTACAAAGTGGCGGCGACATATCCATAACAATAACCTCACAAGATTAAGCGATATGGTAAGTATAACACGATACGTTAAGTTTATCCGAAAAGGGGATAAAGGCGACAAGGGCGCAGTTATGCGAGGCCCCCAAGCGTGGAACGATTGCGCCGTAGGGTACAAGTTCCAAGCAGGGGGCAACGGTGATGAGTTCAAAGATGTAGTGCTGTACAATGGTAATTACTATTCGTGTGTTACTTCGCATACCAAGACATCAAGCAATTACCCAGGCAGTGCCACCGATACCAATAATAGCCTTTGGCGATTGGGGGATAAATTCGAGGTGGTAGCCACAAATTTACTTTTAGCAGTAACGGCGTACATTGATAATTTGGGAGTTGATAGCATCTATATCACAGACCAAGGAAAAGGAAAAGGAAATGTACTACTTAAAGCAGACAAAAACGGAATCGTATGTTACAGCGGTACTTTCAATAACATAAAGGTTACAGGTGATAGCGAGTTTAGCGGCACGATGAAAGCGGTAAGCGGAAGTTTCAAGAGCCTTAATTGTGTTGACAGTAACGGCAATATCGTGGGTAACATTACTTTCGGTAGCGATGGCAGAATGTGGTTTGATGGTGATATGTATAGCCAAGGTTACAACAGTAAGCAAAGCCGTGGTAATCGCTTTTACACATCAGATGTTTGGTGTCGTGGAATGTTTGGGCACTATGAGAAGACGATGGCGGTAGTAAAGGGTACATATATGTATGTGTATTCAAAGGGGGCTGATAAATCGGGAGTGTATGTAAGTCTTGCAACAGGAACAACCACCAATAATAAGACTTTCTACAAAATACCGCTTTATGGCTTAACAAACGGTGATTTGTCGGGTATGCCGATAGATGTTGTTGTGTTCAACACCACATCAGATTACTATTATCAGTTTACAAATGCAGGTAACGGCAAGGAATGGCGAGTTATCAATGGCAACGACAAACAGACCGTGCATTTTTGCGACATCGGAGGTTGGCACGAATTGGGAGGCGGTAAATCGGTAAACTGTATGTACGTAAATCCCGATTGGCTGAATCCAGTGCCAGATACGGCAGGTATAGGAAGAGGCGTATTTTGGACGGGTGAAACTGATTTGAATTGGTAAACTTTAATTTTATAAAATTGTGGCAGTAAAGAAAACAAAGAAGTTGAGCGGTCAGACAACAGTAACGACCATCAACACAGACCAGAAGTTTCCTATGACCGATGCAAACGGTAAGGTTACGCTTATTTCGTTGGCGAACCTGAAAACCGCTTTGTTGGCAGGTATGAACCTTAACGGCTTATACGATGGTATCTTTATCATGTACCACCGTAAGACCGACGATTACCCATTGATGGTGAAGCCCCATAAGTGGACGGCTTTACAGAACAACGGCGAGATTGCCGACGGTGTGGTAGTAGTCGAGGGCGGCAAAATCTTAGTAGTGGCCCCTACCGAATCCACTTCTACCCTAACGTGGAGTAGCGCAGCTATCAGCGGCGGAGGAACGACAACAACCGACCGTGTAACGGCTATGAACGATTGGAACGGTAAGAGCAACACCGCCAAGATTATTGCGGCATCCAAGTCAGATGCTATTACCAACACGGCGCAGTATGCACCGGGCTACTGTAATCTGTACAGCCGTGCTAACGCAAACGGCAAGGGACTTACAGCAGGTAAATGGTGGTTGCCGTCATTGGGTGAAATGTTTATGATTTATGCCAACATGACAAAAATCAATTACGCTTTGTCGCTCATTAATGGTGCTACCCAGTTGGTTGAAAATTGGTATTGGACTTCTACCGAGGGCAGTGCGACCAACGCATGGGCTCTGTACCTCGGCGGTATTACGGGCAGTTGGAGCACTAAGGCCAGCAGCACGGGCAGAGTTAGGGCAGTGTCAGCATTTATTAGTTAATTTCTTAATTCTTATCCTTTAACCTTTAAGGTACGGCGAAAGCCGTACCATTATTAAGCAATTCGGAATCATGGCGGTTAAGTTAGTTTCAAGCACTAAGATATACTTAGATGCAAGGCAGTTGTTAGATACAATCTTAGATATTGTACCGAATTTTCCAAGAGCCTACAAATTTACAATCGGCTCAAAGATGGAGGATTTGGCAGTGGATATTATCCACGAAATCGCAGCCGCCTACATCAATAAGGACAAAGCCGAAACAGCAAAGCACCTAACCGAGTTTCAGGCAAAGTTTGAAACGCTTAAACTCCTGATAAGAATAGCAGGTGAAAGAGAATGGATAAAGGGCAGAGGAAAGTTTGCAAACCTCATCGAACTAATGGACGGTATCGGTAAACAATCATCAGCGTGGAAAAACACCATTTTATCTAAGATGGTGTAGCCCGAATCGGAATGTTACGACAGACCGTGAGCGCAGTTTTCCGTAATAAATGGGGTTTATGCCGTCATTTACGGCTAAGAGCAAGACAATAAACCACAGATTGCGGCCAACCGAGAACAGTGCGACCAACGCATGGAATCTGAACCTCAACGACGGTAATACGAACAATTGGAACACTAAGGCCAGCAACACGAACAGAGTTAGGGCAGTGTCAGCACTATTTACAGAAAACAGAAACGTAAGATAGACAAATATAAATATGGTTACAACGGACGGACTATTAGAGGCGTATTTTGATTGCCGCCACAGCAAGAGACGGACAGCGAGCGCAGTTGTATATGAAATGGACTACGAAAGCCACCTTATCGCTTTGCGTGACAGAATCAACACCCGAACATACCAACCCGGTAAATCAATTTGCTTTGTCGTTACACGCCCACGATACAGAGAGGTATTTGCAGCATCCTTTGAGGATAGAATCGTACACCATTACATAGCTTTGCGCCTAAATCCGCTTTTCGAGCAGATATTTAGCCCACGAACTTTTAATTGTCGCAAGGGCAAAGGGCAGCTTTATGGTGTGAATATGCTAAAGGGAGATATAAAGCAGTGCAGCCACGACTATACACAAGATTGCTATATCTTGAAACTTGACTTAAAAGGTTTCTTTATGAGCATAGACAAAGCGTTATTGGCTGATAAAGTCGATCGCTTTGTGGTGGAGAACTACAAGGGCGAGGACATGGACGATTTGCGCTACCTTTGCCGTGTCGTTATTCTCCATAGTCCTGAAAAGAATTGTGAGCGGCACAGCCCTTTGAGCTATTGGGAAAAGTTAGACAAAAACAAATCACTATTTACGAATGGTGAGGGCAAGGGCGTAGCCATAGGCAACCTATTCGCCCAGATATTCGCTAACTTTCTACTTAATACGCTTGATTGGTATCTGGAATCCGAGGGCATAGAGCATCACGGCAGGTATGTGGACGATTTTTATTGCATCCATGAGAAGAAAGAAAAGCTATTGGCGTTAATGCCTAAAATCCGTGAACTATTAGCCAGTTTGGGTTTAAAGCTGAATGAGAAAAAGTTTTATTTGCAACATTACAGCAAGGGCGTGGAGTTTACCGGGTCAATCGTAAAGCCCGGACGTGTCTATACCTGTAATCGCACGATAACAAACTTTGTCGCAGCAGTCAGAAGACTAAACAAGGCGAACAACGAACGGCAAGCTATACACGCCATTAATAGCATCAATTCATATTTAGGTTTGCTAAGGCATACCGATGAATATGCCAACCGCCGTAAAATCCTGAACATGATAGAGCCATACGTTTTCAAAGAATATGTGTATATCAAAGGACACTACGAGGTATTGGCACTAAGGAACAAACATAAACTAAGGTATCAGACAATGCAACGTATCAGAAATGGAGATTACTAAAGATACACCACCCATTACCCTACAATCCGATAGGTTGGATATGGGTTTGCTTAGATTGCTACTTACTAAGTATGTGGTAATCACAGAGCAGAGAGGCGACAAAGTGATTTATGAACTTAACGACATATCACCATGCAAGTAATTGAAATCGTAGTATCGGTTATTACCGCTTTGGGAGGTTGGGAAATGATTAAGTACTGTATGAATCGTAAGACCAACCGACGCAAGGAGGAAGCCGAAGCCGACAACGTGGAATTTAACGTACTACGTGAGGCAATGGACTTTTTGCAAAACCAACTCAAAGAGAAAGAGCAGCGGTTTGCAGAACAGACCGATTTAGTGAGAAAGCAGAATTTGGATATTTTGCAGCTCAACAAGGAAAAGGCGCAGTTAGAATTAGACATACAGCGTTATAAGTGTGTAGTAAAAGGTTGCGCCAATCGTGACCCACAAAACGGATATTAAAATTAAGAATTATGGCAAGAAAGATTAATGAAATCATAGTACATTGCACTGCCACGGCAGAGGGCAAGAACTTCAAGGCGGCGGACATCGACAGATGGCACAAGCAAAGAGGGTGGGACGGCATAGGCTACCACCATGTAGTAGATTTGGACGGAACGGTAGAACCCGGCAGACCTGAAAGCAAGCAGGGGGCGCACTGTTTGGGACACAATGCCAACAGTGTGGGCGTGGTTTATGTTGGTGGTTTGGCATCCGATGGCAAGACACCAAAGGACACCCGAACACCACAGCAAAAGGCGGCTTTGGTTAAGTTGCTCACAGAGCTAAAGCGACGTTATCCCGGTGCCACCATCCACGGACACCGAGACTTTGCAGCCAAGGCGTGCCCATCCTTTGACGCTACGACCGAGTACAAGAATATCAAGTAAGAGCCAATGAAGAAGTTTATAACTATATGTATGTGCCTGTTAGCCCTGTTTGGGCTGATAGGCTGCAAGACACAAAAAAAGGTGGTATCGGAATCCATCGTAAGCGAGAGAACCGACACCACCAAGTTAGTAACCGACAGCATCCACAAGGAGACCACCAAGCAGGAGAACCGAACCACCCTAACGATTTACAACGATTGGGGGTACATCGAGTTTGCCGACAGCGGCGGCACTCTAACCATAGATGGGGGGTTAATTTGTGCCAAGGGTGTAAAGTCCTATCATCAGGGCAAGCAAGCCACACAAGCGAAAGCCGAGAACATCACCCAGAACGAGGACACCACCGCCACCCACAAGCTGCAAGCCAACGGCATACAGAGCCGAGACAACAAGCAGACCGAGCAGCAGCCACAGAAACAAGGCGTGAAAGCCTTAAAGTGGTATCAGCGTACAATTTACCATATCGGGGCTTTGTGTTGTGTAGCGGCGATTATTTACGCTATTTTTTTGTATCTAAGAAGAAAGAAATAAAATCTGTTTTCTAATAGTGCAAGCCCGGTGCCGACCGTGAGGTTAGCCCGGGCATTTGCTTTATTTCCCTAAGATGTAATCAATCACTTTTCTGTTAGCCTCATCTATCTTGTCACGGCTGAATTTGATATATACACCTGTAATCTTAGAGCCGTGAACGTGGCCCAGTGCTTCACTAATCGTGTCCTTTGGTATATCCAAGTCAGCGGCATAGGTAGCCCAGGAATAGCGGCCCCAATACGATGTTATTTCTTTTTCAATCGGTTTCATTATCGGCAAATGATTTTTTGTGTACTTTGGTTTGCCGTTGGCATCTACCTCAATGGGGCCAATTCGTCTTAATCCCTCATTTAGGTGTGTCAGATAGTTGGTATGCGATTTGTAACGGTCAAATGGTGAAAGAAGATGCTTTTTACCTTTGTATCGCTCAATTATCGCCGCCGCTTCTGGCTCAACCTTAATACTGTATAACTTACCAGTCTTTGCCCTACGGTATTCTATGCGATCATCGAAATAATCAGCAGGGGTTAAATTGGCTAAATCTTTCATGTTGATACCCACCAGATAGATGATAAGTAAGAATATATCCCGATACTCGCTATCTACCTTATTAAGCTGCAAATCCATCATCAGGCGCAGTTTCTCAATAGGTACAACACGCATGGCGGTTTCTTCTGTTGGTATGTGGAAGTTACGGAAAGCGTAGTTTTGCGTAATACCGTCATCAATGGCGAAGTTTATCACATTGCGTAAGTTGCGTAAGTGCATGGCACGGCTATTCACACAAAGCCGAGGCATCGAGTTTTGAAAGCCGATAACCCAAGTTTTGTTTATATCATTGAAATGGACTAAATCAGCATCCCCACAATACAGATTTACTTTTTTCAAAGTTTGCTGAAAAAGCATCTTTGTACCACCTGTTTTTGTGTCTATTACCTTTTTGAACATTGCGCCCAAAGTTGGAACGCCCACCGTTGGGGCATCCAAATCCATGTTAGCGAGCATCTGGCGCAGTTGTGGAGGCGTGAGTTTACCCCACATACCTTTTTCACGTAGTTCTAAGATACGGTTAGTAACTTGCATCAGGAGAGTTTGCAGCACGCTATTTATTTTTCGTGCGCCCTTACCAATACATTGCTTTGTGTTGGCATCCCACTCATCAGACTTTAGAAATATGCCTGTTGCGATGTAGATGTTAGTACCATATCCGACACAGATTTGCACCGGGTAAGTACCATCTTTCAACGCCCTACGAGTATCGAGCCTTAAATTTGATTTTGCCATATTGTTTTGCTTTATAGTTGCTTATTCTTTGCTGAAAAATGCGCCTAAATATACCACAATGTACCATAAAAACCGCCACCAACAGCATATTTTTACGATTATTTAGCATATCGGCGGTTTTTCCAATTTGCTGATATTCTTATATTACTTATTGATTATCAGTATTTTATGAGCAAAGAACCAACTACCTAAAGTTACAAGCGGCGTTGTTTCTCATGGTAAAACTTCCCCAAGAGGCCGACTACCTCCAGGGCGTCCCTGTCTTC
>CAVKXW010000026.1:0-28143 GCA_963660215.1 Bacteroidaceae bacterium
AGATGAGCGAGGACAAGCTCAGCGCATACCAGACGCTCTATACCTGCTTGATGACCGTGGCCAAACTCTTGGCTCCGTTCGCACCATTCTATGCCGACGAGCTCTACAAGGACTTGGGCGGTGAGTTGGAGAGCGTACACTTGGACAAGTTCCCAGTGGCCGACGAGGCTGCCATCGACGCAGACCTGGAGCAGCGCATGGCTATCGCCCAGAAGATTACCTCCATGGTATTGGCATTGCGCCGCAAGGTGAACATCAAGGTGCGTCAGCCACTCCAGCAGATTATGATTCCTGCCGTGGATGCAGAGCAGAAGGCACACATCGAGGCAGTGGCAGACTTGCTGAAGAACGAGGTGAACGTGAAGGAGGTTAACTTCATTGAGGGTCAGGGTATTCTGGTCAAGAAGGTGAAGTGTAACTTCAGGGTGATGGGTAAGAAGTTTGGCAAGTTGATGAAGGGCGTAGCAGCCCAGATGTCAGCCCTCGACCAAGACCAGATCGCTGCCTTCGAGCAGGCTGGTAGCATCACCCTCAACGTGGACGGACAGGAAGCCGTGGTAGAGGTAGCCGACGTGGAGATCATCTCAGAGGACATCCCAGGATGGCTCGTTTCCAACGATGGCAATCTTACTGTAGCCCTCGAGGTAGAGTTGACTCCTGAGCTCAAGAAGGAAGGTATGGCTCGCGAGCTCATCAACCGCATCCAGAACCTCCGCAAGGAAACAGGCCTGGAGATTACCGACCGCATCAAGGTGACCGTGGCTCCTAACGAGGAGACCGACGCTGCCATCGAGGCATTCGGTGATTATATCAAGGGTCAGGTATTGGCAGATGACATCAAGATTGGTGACAACGCTGGTGCCGAGACCGAGTTCGACGACTTCAAACTGAACATTCTCGTAGAGAAAAACTAATATGTACGCAGGTTGTTGCTTCGTGCAGCAACCTGCGTTTCCTAAAAACACAAAAAAATAACTTAACGCATAAAGATGATGTCTATGAATAGCGAAAAACTCCGTTATAGTGATGCGGACTTGGCTGAGTTCCGCACTATCATTGAAGAGAAATTAAAGGTGGCAAAACAGACATACCGCGACTGTATGGCACAGTTGAACCATTCTGAGAGTAATGATGTGGTAGATACCTCTCCAACCTACAAGGCCCTCGAGGAGGGAAGCGAGGCACAGAGTAAGGAAGAAATCATCCAGATGGCACAGCGCCAACAGAAGTTTATCCGAGGGTTGGAGGCTGCGTTGGTTCGTATCGAGAACAAAACCTACGGCATAGACCGAGAGACAGGCGAGCTGATACCAAAAGAGCGCCTTCGCGCAGTTCCTCATGCCACATTGAGTGTAGCATCCAAAGAGGCTAGAAATAAAAAATAAATGGAAGAAACAAACAATAAAATACATAATACAGGCTGGCTCGTCACGGCAATGGTGGTTGTGCTCTTGGTTATCGACCAGATAATCAAGCTGTACATCAAAACACATTTTTGCCTTGGCGAGTCAGTTCGTGTTACCGACTGGTTCTATATCGAGTTCGTAGAAAACAATGGCATGGCTTGGGGCATGTCGTTCATCGGCAAGTTCTGGCTCAGCCTGTTGCGCTTGGCAGCCATCAGTGTGCTGAGTGTCTATCTGTACCGCATCATCCATCGAGGTGGCTATCGTTTGTTCTATATCATCTTGGTGGCACTGGTGCTTACGGGTGCCATCGGCAACATGATAGATTCTGTTTTCTATGGTCTTGTCTTCACCGCCTCCTCTCCTTATGATTTGTCGGAGTGGGTGCCGTTTGGCCAGGGATATGCTCCTGTGTTGATGGGCAAGGTGGTGGATATGTTCCGTTTCCCATTCTTCAGCTACACATGGCCTGAGTGGGTGCCATTCTTTGGCGGACAGCATGGGACGTTCTTCGACCCTGTGTTCAATTTCGCCGACGCCTGTGTCACTGTGGGCATCATTTTTCTCCTCTCTTTCTGTAGGGAAGAGTTGGAGGCCTTGGGGGGCGGCGATAAAAAAAAGAAGGAGGATGAGTAAGATGAAGAAGGCTTTTCTATATCTATGTTGGGTAGTGGGCTTTTGCGCTGCCTTGGCGTCGTGCAAACCTTCGATCCCTAGCGATGTGCTCTCGAAAAGTGAGATGACAGACATCCTTTATGACTATCATCTGGCTGTGGCGATGGCTCAGGCTGACAACAGTGGGGAACGGGGCAAGAATGTGCTCGCTTATCGTGAGGCTGTGCTCAAGAAGCATGACGTAACCTCGGCGGATTTCGATAGCTCGATGGTCTATTATATGCGACACACGGAATTGCTCCATGATGTGTATAAAGACTTGGCAGAACGACTCGACAAGGAGACGGTGGCATTGGGCGGCAGTGCTTCGGGTGGTTCTGAATTCGAGAATCTCTCGGCAACGGGAGATACGGCAAACATCTGGAAAAATCTCGCAGGAATGGTGCTCTCTACCGAGGCAGGATTTAATGCCTATAGCTTCAAGATCGATGCAGACTCAGCCTTCCATAAGGGCGATAGATTCCGTTTGGCTTTCAGCTCGCAGTTTATCTTCCAGGATGGCATGCGAGATGGTATAGCCTTGTTGGCAATCCAGTTTAAGAACGATAGTGTGGCTCAGTCGATAGTCCACATACAGAGCTCTCAAGACTATAATGTGGAAGTGGCAGACAACGACAGCCTTGGCGTGAAATGCGTGAAGGGCTACTTCTTGCTGAACAACGGAGGACTAGGCATGGAGAGCAGTTCGTCTACCACCTTGAAACTGATGTTCTTGGATCGCATTCGTCTCATTCGCATGCATCCGCAAAAGCAAGTGGCGAAACCTGTCTCAGCCTCGGCTGATAGCGCCAAGGTGGACACTGCGCGCCGTCCTCCTCTTCCAGGACCTCACGGAGCGCCGCTGCCAGTGAACAGCAGTGCGGTTCCATTGCCCGACAAACCTATCCAGATGAAGGCGGAATGAGAAGGTGTGGAGCCCATGTGGTGTCATTGCCCGATGGAGCTTGCCTGAAACAGGCAGTAGTGGAAATATCGGACGATAGGGTAGTGAACTACTACGAGTTTAGAGACGAGTTGCCGATGACGGAATGGCTGGGAGGAGAAATCCGTGTGGAGCGTGATGAGGAAGGCATCCTCATTGCTCTCTGGAATGGCAACCAGTTGAAGTCAGAATCATAATAAGTAAGAAAAATATAAAATAAAAAGTTATGTTAAGCGTAGATCAATTAGAAGATAAGTTGATAGACTTGGCATTTGCCGAGGATATTGGTGATGGTGACCACACAACCTTGTGTTGTATTCCAGAGGACGCCATGGGTAAGAGCCACCTCCTCATCAAGGAAGATGGCGTGTTGGCAGGCGTGGAGATGGCAAAGAAAGTGTTTGCCCGTTTCGACCCGACCATGAAAGTAGAGGTTCTCATCCAGGATGGCGCTCACGTGAAGAAGGGCGACATCGCCATGATTGTGGAGGGAAAGACACGCTCTTTGCTCCAGACCGAGCGCCTGATGCTCAACATCATGCAGCGCATGAGTGGCATCGCCACCATGACCGCCAAGTATGTGAAGCGTCTTGAGGGCACTAAGACCCACATCCTCGATACTCGCAAGACCACCCCGGGCCTTCGCATGCTCGAAAAACAGGCAGTGAAGATAGGTGGGGGCATGAACCATCGCATCGGTCTCTTCGATATGATTCTCCTGAAGGACAACCACATCGACTTCGCTGGAGGCATCACCAATGCCATCGACCGTTGCCATGCTTACTTGCAGGAGAAGGGGCTCGACCTGAAAATCGAGATCGAGGTGCGTAGTTTCGACGAGCTCGACCAGGTGTTGAAGCATGGTGGCGTGAACCGTATCATGCTTGACAATTTCTCTGTGCCAGATACCAAGAAGGCTGTCGACATCATCGCCGGCAAGTATGAGACGGAGTCGTCGGGTGGCATCACCTACGACACCATTCGCGACTATGCCGAGCAGGGTGTTGATTTCATCTCTGTCGGTGCGTTGACCCACAGTGTGAAGGGACTTGATATGAGTTTTAAAGCTTGCGACTAAAATCATGAATATGAATAAGAACATTTTGGCGGGAGCTCTTATTGCTGCCGCTTCTTTTGGAGCTGTCGAGGCTGATGCTTGCACCAACTTCATTGTTGGCAAGAAGGCTTCGGTAGATGGTTCGGTGATGTGCTCATACAGTGCCGACGATTATGGTATGTTCCAGAATCTTTGCCATTACCCTGCGGCTAAGCATGCCAAGGGAGAGATGCGCAAGATTTTTGATTGGGACAGCAACAAGTATTATGGAGAGATACCTGAGGCTGCCGAGACTTACAATGTCATCGGCAATATCAATGAGTATCAGGTAACCATCGGCGAGACTACTTACGGCGGACGTGAGGAAATGGTCGACTCTACAGGTATCATCGATTATGGATCGCTCATCTATATCGCCTTGCAGCGTAGCAAGACGGCTCGCGAGGCCATCAAGGTGATGACCACCTTGGTGAATACATACGGTTATAACAGCGAGGGCGAGACTTTCACTATCTGCGACCCTAACGAGGCTTGGATCATGGAGATGATGGGCAAGGGACCTGGCTCAAAGGGTGCCGTTTGGGTGGCCATCCGCATTCCAGACGAAGCTATCTGTGCACATGCCAACCAAAGCCGCATCGGCAAGTTCGACATGAAGGACAAGAAGAACGTGATGTATGCCAAGGATGTGGTTTCCTTTGCACGCAGCAAGGGCTGGTTCCAGGGCAAGGATGCAGATTTCTCATGGAAGATGGCATACGCCAAGCCTGATTTCTCGGGTCGTCGCTTCTGTGATGCTCGTGCATGGGCTTTGATGAATCGTTTCCATGACATGAGTCAATATCTCGATTGGGCGCTCGGCAAGGATCCGAATGCAGAGGACATGCCTCTCTGGGTGGTGCCAGACAAGAAGGTGAGTGTGGCTGACGTAGAGGCTTGCATGCGCGACCACTACGAGGGCACTCCGCTCTCAGTGGCTGATGGCTCTGACATCGGCGGTGGTATCTGGCAGATGCCTTATCGCCCTACGCCATTGATGTTCAAGGTGGATGGCAAGCAGTGCTTCAATGAGCGTCCTGTGAGCACCCAGCAGAGTGGCTTCGTGTTCGTGAGCCAGATGCGTTCTTGGCTGCCAAGAGAGATTGGTGGCGTGCTGTGGTTTGGCAATGACGATGCCAATATGGTGGCATTCACTCCAGTTTATTGTTCTTCTACGGTTCGTCCTGAGTGTTATAACACACCAGGTGCCGACGCTCTTCATTTCAGCATGAAGAATGCCTATTGGGTTTGCAACATGACGAGCAATATGGTTTATCCTCGTTATAGCCTCATGTTCCCTAGCCTGAAGGAAGTGCGCGATAGTCTCGACAATAGCTATTTTGCCGCACAACCTGAGGTGGAGAAGAAGGCTCAGGAGCTTTATGCCCAGAATCCTCAGCAGGCTGTTAAGTATCTGAACGACTATGGCATCGAAAAGGCACAGCAGATGTTGGCTCGTTGGCAGCAGCTCTTCCAGTTCATGGTGGTGAAGTATAATGACATGATCATTAAGCCTACCGACAAGAATGGTCAGTTCGAGAAGAGCAAGTATGGACTGGGTGCGCGTCCTGTTCGCCCAGGCTATCCAGAACAATATGCCAAGCAGCTGATCAAGCAGACTGGCGATAAGTTCTTGGTACCAGAAGAGAAGTAATCCGCCCTGCGGAAACTGGAACTTATAAAAGTAACAGACTGTATATTATATGTAAAATTCCCAAGTTAGGAACCACTCCTAGCTTGGGAATTTCTATTTATTGGGATATGAATCAAAGTATCTCTTGGATGCTTTTACTTGAAGTATCTCTTGTAGAGACCTGCGAAGCCTGCGCAGTGGCGAGCCTCGTCCTTCGCCATCTCATGTACGGTGTCGTGTATAGCGTCGGAACCTTGTTCCTTGGCGAGCTTGGCGATGCGGAACTTATCCTCGCAAGCTCCCTTCTCGGCAGCGATGCGTGCCTCTAGGTTGCTCTTGGTGTCGCCCAATACCTCACCGAGGAGCTCTGCGAAACGAGATGCGTGGTCTGCCTCCTCGAAAGCATAGCGCTTGTATGCCTCTGCGATCTCAGGATAGCCCTCGCGGTCGGCCTGGCGTGCCATGGCAAGATACATGCCCACTTCGCCACACTCACCATTGAAGTGGTCTTTCAGACCCTTGATGACTTCCTCGTTTACTCCATCCTTATATGCCTGGCCGAGAACGTGAACCGTAGCGAATGTCAAGTCATCGTCTACTGCGTCTTCCATCTCCTTGAACTTGCTGGCTGGAGCCTTGCAGATAGGGCACTTCTCTGGAGCTTCTGTACCTTCATAAATATAACCACATACTGTGCAAATAAATTTCTTCTTCATAATGTTTCTGTATTAAAATGTTATTGTATAATGATAGTTTGTTTTGAGTAGTCTCAAATATCCTTTTCTTCCTTTGCGCATTTAGAACAAATACCTTTATAATAGAGTTGCTCTTCCTGTACGATGTTGCCGTCTACTTCCTTCCCGTTTGCGAGTATTGGGGCGGGTTCGTCAAATAGGTCTATCACCTTGCCACATTTCTTGCAGTAGAAGTGTACGTGGCTCTTGATGTTGCCATCGTAGCATACACGGTGGTCGTCTATCGTGATCATTTGTGCTGCCTGATGGTCGCTCAACATGCGCAGGGTGTTATAGACGGTAGTTTTGCTCAAAGTTGGAATCTTGTCGCACAACCCATTGTATACATCCTCTATGGTAGGGTGGATGGGATGATTGATGAGATAATCCATGATGGCGATGCGTTGTAGCGAAGGTCTGATGCCTTTGTCTACAAGTCTTTGATAAGCTTCTGTTTGCTTCATAATCGTCTCTTGTTTGATTTCTGCTGCAAAGATAAGGGTATTTATTCTAACTACCAAACATTTTTGGAAAAAATACAAATATATTTTGTAATTTTTACAGAATTATATGGATTTTATGAAAATCTAGCGATAATCCAGAGCTTTGCAGGAAGTTATCTTAGGTCTATGACTTCCGCTCCTGGGCATTCCTTGCTATTGAAATTGAAGGTGCTGTTGGAGATGTTCTTCGCCTTGAAGCCTGATACCGTGATGGTGCTCCATGTGTTGCCTTGGCGCATCTTGACCTGGGAAGGAACGTGGCTCTTCTTGTCGATGGTGATGTACATCTCTGCCACCGAACGCTTCTGGTTGTTTGCCACGAGATGAACCTCATAGTTGCTGCCCACGGTCTTGAGGGTTGACTTATACCCCGTCTTATAGATATTGATGAAGGTATATGGGTTCATGGACATCTGCTGAGCTTGGGTAGGGGTGCTTACGTTCACCTCGTTGGTCTTCTTCAGGTAGGACCACTGTGTCTTTCCGTTGTACCATACAATGGCTTGCTGGGTGCGGGCGTTGAACTTGTTGCCCTTGATGGCTATGCTGCCGCTGGCAGATCCATACTTGGGGCTGCTCATCTTGAAGTTGGCGCTGGCACCACTCTTGTTGCCGATGACGGCTGCTGTCTTGTCGAGTACTTGTTGGGCTGTTTGGGCCATGCTTCCCAAGCCGACGAGGGCAAGGAATGCGAGAGAAATCAATCTTTTCATTTTATTATATCCTTTCTTTTTATGATTCGTTGTGCTATATGTAGAGCCGTAAAAACGCTCACGTTATATTGTGAAAGACGTTTTTACGGCTCTAGGGTTTAAATGCTAGAGCAGAAACTCTAGATTGTTTAACTGTTTCTAAGTGCCATTAACAAATTGTTGAGCTGGTTTTCATCTTGCACCAGCACCTCTCGTGGCTTGCTGCCTTGGGCTGCTCCCACGATGCCGGCTGATTCCATCTGGTCCATCAGTCTGCCTGCTCGGTTGTAGCCGATGCTGAAGCGTCGCTGTATCATGCTTGTGGAACCTTGTTGCGAAAGAACGATGGCGTGGGCTGCTTCCTCGAAGAATGGGTCGAGGTCGCGGGCATTGAGGCTACCGTTGCCACTGCCGCCGCCATCCTCGTTGGCTGGCTCTGGCAGCTCCATAGGCTCTATCGGACCAGGTTGCTCGCAAATGTATTCGTTGATGCGCTCGATTTCTGGAGTGTCTACGAAGGCACACTGCACACGCACAGGCTCGTTGCCGTTGAGGTAAAGCATATCACCGCGTCCTATCAACTGGTTGGCTCCCGTGCGGTCGAGGATGGTCTTGGAGTCGATGGCGCTTGTTACCTTGAAGGCGATGCGGCCAGGGAAGTTTGCCTTGATGTTACCCGTGATGATGCTGGTGGTAGGACGCTGCGTGGCGATAATCATGTGGATGCCCACGGCACGCGCCAGCTGGGCGATACGGGCGATAGGAAGTTCCACCTCCTTGCCCGCAGTCATGATCAAGTCGCCAAACTCGTCGATGATGACTACGATATATGGCATGTATTCATGTCCGTCGGTCAGTCTCAGCTTGTGGTTGATATATTTCTGGTTATATTCCTTGATGTTTCGAGCTCCTGCCTTCTTTAGCAAGTCGTAGCGGCTGTCCATCAGCACACAGAGGCTGTTCAGGGTGCGTACTACCTTGGTCACATCTGTGATGATAGGCTCGTCTTCGTCGGGCACGGCTGCCATAAACTTGTTGGTGATGCGTGAGTATACGCTAAACTCCACCTTCTTAGGGTCGATGAGCACCAACTTGAGCTCATTAGGATGTTTCTTATATAATAAGGAGGTGATGATGGCGTTCAGTCCGACAGACTTACCCTGGCCTGTGGCACCTGCAACCAGAAGGTGAGGTATCTTTGCCAAGTCGACCATGAACACTTCGTTTGTGATGGTCTTGCCCAGGGCGATAGGCAGCTCCATCTTGGTTTCTTGGAACTTCTTGGAGTTGAGAATGCTCTCCATGCTCACGATGTTGGCCTTTGCGTTAGGCACCTCGATACCGATGGTACCCTTGCCTGGGATAGGGGCGATGATACGTATGCCTAAGGCTGCAAGGCTCAAGGCAATGTCGTCTTCCAGGTTCTTGATCTTGGAGATGCGCACACCTTCTGCTGGCTGAATCTCATAGAGCGTGATGGTAGGTCCCACTGTGGCGCGTATGGTCTTGATTTGTACGCCAAAGTTGCCCAGCACCTCGATGATGCGGTTCTTGTTGGCACGCTGTTCCTCCTCGTCGATAGACACACCGTCGTCCTCATATTTTTTCAAGAGGCTAAGGGTAGGGTATTTATATCGGGTGAAAGGCTCCTTCGGATTGATGGGGGTGTTCAGCTCCTCGGCGTTGCTCACCGTGTTGCCTGTGGCCTTTTCACTGGCTGCCGCCACGGAAATGTCCATGCCGATGTGCTCGGATGCCGCAGCCGCTTCGGCAGCTTGCTTTTCCTGTGCTTCGTTCTCTGCTTTCTGTGCTCGAAGTTCGCGTTGGCGTGCTATCAGCGACATGCCTTCTGCCTCTGCTGTCGTTTCTGTGGAAGCTTCAGCGGAAGCTTCTGTGGCTTTTGGTTGCTCATTTGCAAAGGTATGCTCGGGATCGAGGTCTAGGTCTATGACCTGGGCTGGCTCCTCGTCTGCGTATTCTTGCTGGGCATCCTCAGCCTCGCCAGAAGCGGCTTGTTCATACGCCTCGTCGATGGCTTCGGTGTCTTTCTTGTTCTTGCCATGGTTGGTGATTTCGAATTTCACCTTATTTGTGATATAGCCAATAGGGTTGAGAGCCTTTCGGATGACCGTAATCGTTTCGGTGGTGATATATGTGAGGAAAGCTACCGCCACAAAGAACAGGATGGCGGTGAGTCCTGGGGGACCTATCACATTCTCTAGGTTTTGTACTACGTAGAGTCCATGCTTCCCCCCAGGGTTGAATATCAGGCTAGGCATCAAAGGCGTGATGAACTTGGCAAAGGTGACAGACGACCATAGCATGACCACGATCATGCAGAAGAACCATTTCCACAAGTTCACCTTGTATGCGTGCATCATCTGTAGGCCCGCCATGATGACAAAGCATGGGAGCAAGAATGATGGGAAACCAAAGTTGATGGCAATGAGCCAATAAGATATGATGGCTCCCAACGAGCCACAATAGTTTTGAAATTCTTTCTCGGTGTTGGCCCATTCTCCTGGTTGGAGATTTTCCAGCAGGCTCTGGTCGTATGCCCCTGTGTTGAGGAATGAAATCATTCCGATGATAATCACTAACGCAATCACTACCAGCGCAAGCCCGATGAAAAAGTCGGTAATCGTATTGTTGAAAATATATTGTAAACCAATCGCTTCGCCAAAAGACTTGGCTTTGCGTTCTGTCTTCTTTTTAGCCATTTTTGTCGTTTTTGAATTATTTATGTGCAAAATTAGCGAAAATAATTGAGAAAACAATTCTTTTTCTCGTCTTTTTTTTCTAATTTTGCAACTTGTAAAGAAATTAATGTATAATGAAGATTATTTTCACTAGTTTTGACAAGGCGGCAATCAATGGCTTGCCAAGGGTTTTGTTTCCCGGGAAAATTGTGGTGATTGACAAGCCTGAGGATACGGATGCTGCTGTCGATGACCTTCTTAGCCAGCAGATATTGGGAGTGGATACGGAAACTCGTCCTTCTTTCAAGCGTGGTCAGGGATATCAAGTATCGTTGTTGCAGGTGAGCACACACGATACGTGTTATCTTTTCCGTCTGCATCTCACGGGCGTGACTCCCTCTTTGGTTCGCCTGCTAGAGGATACCACCGTGCCAAAGATAGGACTCTCTTGGCACGATGACTTGATGCAGCTTCACAAGCGTGCTGCTTTCAAGCCTGGCTATTTCGTAGAGCTGCAGGATGTGGCAAAGAAGTTTGGTATCAGTGACATGAGTTTGCAGAAACTCTATGCCAACCTTTTCCACCAGAAGATAAGTAAGTCACAGCGATTAAGCAACTGGGAAGCCAGCGAGCTGCGCGATTCCCAGCAGCTCTACGCTGCCACCGACGCCTGGTGCTGTATCAATCTCTATGAGGAATTCAATCGCCTCATGGAAGGTGGCGACTATGAGCTGGATGAACTGTAATTATTGATGAACTCTAATAATAATATGTATAAGAACGTATATTTAAAGAAAGGAAAGGAAGAATCGCTGAAGCGTTTTCACCCATGGATATTCTCTGGAGCCATCCAGGCGATGGACGAGGGAATCGAGGAGGGCGAAATCGTTAGGGTGTTTACACGTGGTGGCGATTTTATCGCTATCGGTCATTATCAGATCGGTTCCATCGCCGTGCGTGTGCTCTCATTCAGAGATATTGAGATAGATGATGAGTTTTGGTGCTCACGTCTGGAGTCGGCATATCGGATGCGACTGGCGCTAGGCATCGCCGGCAACTCCTCTAACAATACGTATAGACTGGTTCATGGCGAAGGCGACAACCTGCCAGGACTGGTGATAGACTGCTACGGACCTACCGCCGTGATGCAGGCTCATAGCGTGGGCATGCACGTATGCCGCATGGAGATAGCCAAGGCCTTGAAGCAGGTGATGGGCGATGCGCTGGAAAATATCTATTATAAGAGCGAGACCACATTGCCTTACAAGGCTGACTTGCGTCAGGAAAACGGATTTCTCCTGGGTGGCAATGCCGACGACGTGGCTGTGGAGAATGGATTGAAATTCCACATCGACTGGCTCCGCGGTCAGAAGACGGGCTTCTTTGTAGACCAACGTGAGAATCGCTCCCTTCTAGAGCATTATGCCAAAGGCAAGAGCGTGCTCAACATGTTCTGCTATACAGGTGGCTTCTCCGTTTATGCCATGAGGGGTGATGCCAAGGCTGTCCACTCTGTAGACAGCAGCGCCAAGGCGATAGAGCTGACCAACGAGAACATCGCTCTCAATTTCCCTGGCGATGCTCGCCATGAGGCTATCTGCGAGGATGCCTTCAAGTATCTCGATGATCATGACCAGCAATACGACCTGATAATCCTCGACCCTCCTGCCTTTGCCAAGCATCGCGCTGCCTTGCGCAATGCCTTGAAAGGTTATACTCGACTCAACGTGAAGGGATTGCAACGCATCAAGAAGGGGGGCATCTTGTTTACTTTCAGTTGTTCGCAGGTGGTCACAAAGGACAATTTCCGCAATGCGGTGTTCACCGCTGCAGCCCAAGCTGGCAGAAAGGTACGCATCTTGCACCAGTTGCATCAGCCTGCCGACCATCCTATCAACATCTATCACCCAGAAGGTGAGTATCTGAAGGGATTGGTGCTGTATGTAGAATAGACAAAAGATTTTTAAATAGTTGATAATGAAGAATATTAAAACGTTTTCTGCCTTGCTGATGGTGCTCGCCCTTGCGCTAGCGGGATGTGGCGAGTCGGAGGCAGAGCGCCATAGGTTGAGCAAGTTGGAAAAGGCACGTCTGGACAGCTTGGACCGCGCAGCCCTGAAAGTGGCAGTGATGCCAACGATGGATTGCCTGCCTTTGTTCTTGGCTTCCGATGACAGCATCTTTCAGCAACAGGGCGTTGACGTTCATTTGCGAAGGTTTACCGCACAGATGGATTGCGACACTGCTCTGGCGCGCAAACGTGTGGAAGGAGCCGTGACCGACTTGATAAGGGCGCATCACCTGGAGAAAGATGGCACGGCTTTGACCTATCCTATAGCAACCAATCTCTATTGGCAGTTTATTACCAACAAGCGCTCGCGCATCTCGGAGCTAAAGCAGCTGTCGGACAAGATGATAGCCATGACTCGCTATTCTGCCACCGATTATCTGGCAGATTTGGCAGTGGACAGCGGCAAGCCTAAGTATGATGTGTATCGTGTTCAGATCAATGATTTGAACGTTCGCTTGCACATGTTGCTCAACAACGAGATGGATGCCATGCTCCTGCCAGAGCCGCAAGCCACCAAGGCTCGTTTGGAAAAACATGTGGTGTTGTTCGACAGTCGCGACAAAAACTTGCAGCTGGGTGTCATCGCTTTTCGCAAGAAATCCATGGAAGAGCCTCGCCGCAAGGAGCAACTCGCCAAGTTTGTCAAGGCTTACAACATCGCGGTAGACAGCATTAACAAGAACGGTGTGAAGCATTATGCTGCGCTTATAGCCAAGTATATGGGCGCCGATGCCAAGACCATAGATAACTTATCAAAAATAACCTATGACCATGCCATGGAACCAAGAAAACGTGATTTGATCATAGCCCAAAAACAATAAACAACTATGATTGATATGGACCTTTTAAATTGGAATAGTTTCTGTCGTAAACATATGGGTATATGGTATAAACTACGGAAACTAGAAGAAATGTCAAAAGATGACGAAGTCTTTGCCGACATTCAGCATGATGTTCTCTGTGGTATTAGGAAATACAATAGGCTTTTAGAACAATATTTCGAAGGATGGCTATCTTCCGAGGATATAGGAGACGAGGATGGCACCATGAATGATATGGTGAAAAGTATTTTTTCCCAGTTCAAGCATGATTGGTATTGTGCGTACGAACCCACTTTCATGGCGTTGGCCAACAGAGCTAAAAACGTAGAGAGTGGAGATGACTTGTTGGCTACGTTTGAGCAGCTTGCCACAGATGCAGCCATGCTTGAGCTGCAGATTGGTTTGAGTGAAAAGGAATGCGAGGATGCCATTCAGAAAAATCAAGAAGAGCTGAATAAATATCGCAACTTGTTGTTCTCTTGGGTGCTTACCTATCGAAACTGGAGTTATGAATTCTTACAACAAATCGAAAAAATCATGGCCTCCCAGTTGGTAGACCGTTATACAAAGGCAATGTTGGTTTCGGCGGTGACCCTTGCAGGCTGTACATTTAATTATGATGTAGCGCTTTGGATTCTTGATAGAATGTATAGCAACCATGAGTCTCCTGTGATTCGTCAACGTGCCTTGGTGGGCATCATTCTCATGTATGTGCTATATCCAGAAAACAAAGCCTGTACGTACAATGGCGACTTTGACATGGAAAGCAAGTTGAAGGATAAGCGATTCTTTGCTGCCGTCATCGACTTGCAGCGCCAGATGCGTCTTTGCCTCACATCCGAGAAAGATAGCTTGGACATGATGAACAACGTGATGAAGAACGTGTTCTCCAAGGTCTCTTCCCAGTTGGCGGAGCAGTTGGAGAACCAAGAAGACATAGAGATGGATGGTTTTCATGCAAGTATCGATGCCGATGATGACGACGACGATGTGTTTGGGGATGCCATGGATGCCATGATCAATTCGGAGAACGTTGGGGTAGATGTCAATTACAGACAGTTCATGAACATGAAAAGTTTTGGGCATTTCCACTCTCTCTATAATTGGTTTATGCCATTTTATCTTGAGAATTCCACACTTAGCAGTGTCAGAGACCTCATCAAGAAATATCCCGCTTTCTTCTCCCATATGGTAAAAGGCACAATGATGTGTGATAGTGATTTATACAGCTTGGTGCTATCCTTGAGGCCAGAGTTGTTAGAGACGATGGACATTCCTGGGCTGGATGCCTTGGACGGAGAGGCCGACGCCAGAGAAATGAATGAAGCGGATTTGGATGAAACCTTTGTTCGCCATCAGTATGTGCAAGACTTGTATCGTTTCTATACACTATCGCCTATGCGTAAGTCGTTTGACAATCCCTTCGACTTGCAATGTGAGAAGCCTTTTATGACCGTTGGGGTTTTCGATGATCCTAAGTATGACAAGGTGCGCTTGTCGCTTGCCCGATTCTCTGCGAAGCGAAGCGATTATTCTTTCATAAAAGACATATTGAGACTGGTGGACGAACCAACCAAGGAAGAGAGCTTTATGTTGGCCCTCTCGCATTTTGAGGTGGGAGAGTTTGAGGAGGCTGCGGATCTATGTCTTGAACTGTTGAAAAACGATGACAAGAATATTGCGATTTGGGAACTATGTATGAAGTGCTTTGATATGTTGGATCGTGATATGGCGATAGAATGTGTAGACCACATCCTTGAGCTAGAGACAAATCCAGAGCGAAAGTTCGACTATTTGTTGCAAAAACTCGACTTACTCTTGAAATATCGCAAGTATGTGGATGCCTTGACGCTAGCCTATCAGTTGGACAACGACTATCCTAAGAATGAGCAAGTGGAATGTCGCTTGGCTTTCTGCATCATGTTCTCCGAGCCAAGAAAAGAATTTCATCTGGAGGAAGCCATCCAGATTCTCGCTCCTTACCTTAAGGTTAGGAATAACAAGCTGAAGGAGTTGATGGGCGCTGATTTGCAAAACATGGATCATGAGGAGGCTAAGCAGATGGTCATGAAAGTGATGTCATCGTTGATGGAAGATATGAGCAAGCATGTAGACTATGCGTGGGAAGCGAAGAAAATCTTCTATTATGCTCTCTGTATTTGGGTAGTGGAAGGAGGAAATGAATGTGTGGAAACCTTAAAGGAACATCCTGTTCGTCCCCATCAGATGCCTTTCGACTCAGCTCTTTCCCGGGATAATATGTTGGCTTGGTTGAGAGACTTTGGCATTACGGAACTTGAAATATCTTTTATAGTGAGAAAAGTGGAATTAATAATGAAACAAAATGCCAGAAAATAATAGAAGTAGAAATAAAATACAGATAGACCCCAACTATGCTCACCTCCAGCCTCAGGCTGTAGAGGTGGAGCAGGCGGTGCTGGGTTCTCTCATGATAGACTCCGATGCTTTCTCTATGGTTTCAGAGGTGTTGAAGCCCGATACTTTCTATGACCCTCGTCATAAGAAAATCTACCAGGCTATACAGACCATGAACATGGAGGAACGACCTGTCGACATCATAACCCTTTCGGATGAGCTCTCCAAGATGGGCGAGCTGGATAAGATAGGTGGCGCACAATATTTGGTAGACATATCCGCAGGCGTGGCTTCGGCTGCCCATGTAGAGTCTCATGCCAGAATCCTGGCGCAAAAATATATGCAACGACAGCTCATTCACTATGCTGGCGACATCGAGACGCTTGCCTTCGATGAAGGTGTGGATGTGGACGAGCTGATGCAAAAGGCCGAAGGTGAACTCTTCCAGCTTTCGCAAAACAACATGAAGCAAGACTACACCCAGATCGACCCTGTGGTGAAGGATGCGGTGGAAATCTTGCAGCGTGCCGCCCAAAACAAGGGCGGACTCACGGGTATACCTACTGGATATAGAGGCATGGATGATATGACTTCGGGATGGCAACCTTCCGACTTGGTCATCATCGCTGGGCGTCCTGCCATGGGCAAGACTTCCTTTGCGCTGAGCATTGCCAAGAATGTGGCTGTAGACTATCATATCCCTATCGGCTTTTTCTCTCTTGAAATGAACAACGTTCAGTTGGTAAACCGACTTATCTCCAACGTATGTGAGATTTCGGGTAAGAAGATACTGAACGGTCAATTAGACCAGTCGGAATGGGAGCGACTGGATAAAAAACTGAGAAATCTCACCGGGGCACCGATCTATGTGGATGATACCCCAGGACTCTCGGTGTTTGAACTGAGAACCAAAGCTCGTCGACTGGTGCGCGAGAAGGGTGTGAGACTCTTGATGATAGACTATTTGCAGCTGATGAATGCCAACGGAATGAAGTTTGGTAGTCGCCAGGAAGAGGTGTCTACCATCTCTCGCTCGCTGAAGGGACTAGCCAAGGAGCTCAACATCCCAGTGCTTGCCTTGTCGCAGCTCTCCCGTAATGTGGAGAACCGTGAGGGATTGGAAGGTAAGCGTCCGCAGTTGAGCGACCTTCGAGAGTCTGGTGCCATCGAGCAGGATGCCGACATGGTGCTCTTTGTGCATCGCCCTGAATATTATCATATCTATCAGGATGAGAAGGGAAACGACTTGCATGGTATGGCGCAGATTATCATAGCCAAGCACCGTAAGGGCGCAACGGGTGATGTGCTCTTGAACTTCCGTGGTGAGTATACCCGATTCCAAGACCCACAGGATGCCGCAGCCCCATTGGATGCTGGTGGTGAAATCGTGGGCTCCAAGATGAACGGGGGGCAGCCTGATGGTCCGTTGCCACCGCCTCCTATGGCAGGCCCAAATACTCAATTACCTTTCTAAAATATAAAATTGTAAGGTTTTCTATTAAAAAAGTTATAAATTGTTTGCGTAATTCAAAGAAAAGTATTACCTTTGCATTCGAAAATAAAAATATGAACTAAAATAATAGAGAAAGATATGAGAATCGCATCTTTGAACATTACAAGCATTATTATTCGACTTCGACTACAGCATGTGGGCGGAAGTGATAAGGTGTGCGTATAGTTCATCGCTGAAAATATATGAAGCCTTTCTACACTTCCGCCAGAGGAGTGAGAAAGGCTTTTTTATATATTTCCACCCAGAGATGTGATATATATATAATAAGGTGTAGAAATTAAAAATATTAAAAGATATGAGTGACAGATTATACATTTTCGACACAACCCTTCGCGATGGCGAGCAGGTTCCAGGATGTCAGTTGAACACAGTAGAGAAAATTCAAGTGGCTAAGCAGTTGGAACAGTTGGGTGTTGATGTGATTGAGGCTGGTTTTCCAATCTCAAGTCCTGGCGATTTCAATTCGGTCGTTGAGATTTCAAAGGCTGTGACATGGCCTACCATCTGTGCCCTGACACGTGCGGTGGAAAAGGACATCGATTGCGCTGCCGAGGCTTTGCAGTATGCCAAGCATAAGAGAATCCATACGGGTATCGGTACGAGCGATAGCCACATCAAATATAAGTTCAACTCCAATCGTGAGGAAATCATCGAGCGTGCCGTGGCTGCCGTAAAATATGCCAAGAAGTACGTCGAGGACGTGGAGTTCTATGCCGAGGATGCAGGTCGTACAGACAACGAGTATTTGGCTCGTGTCGTAGAGGCTGTCATCAAGGCTGGTGCCACGGTGGTGAACATCCCTGATACCACAGGCTATTGCCTGCCTGATGAGTATGGCAACAAGATAAAGTACTTGATGGAGCATGTGGACGGCATAGAGAATGCTCGTCTCTCCACCCACTGCCACAACGACTTGGGCATGGCTACTGCCAACACCCTTCAGGGTGTGCTCAATGGCGCACGCCAGGTGGAGGTGACCATCAATGGCATCGGCGAGCGAGCAGGTAACACTTCGCTCGAAGAGATTGCCATGATTCTGAAGTGCCACAAGGGCATCAACATCGACACCAACATCAATACCACCAAGATAGTTCCTACTTCTCGCATGGTGAGTAGCTTGATGAACATGCCTGTGCAACCTAACAAGGCTATCGTGGGTCGCAATGCCTTCGCTCACTCCAGTGGTATTCACCAAGATGGTGTGCTGAAGAACGTACAGACTTACGAGATTATGGATCCTAAGGATGTCGGCTTGGATGACAATGCCATCGTCTTGACCGCTCGCTCGGGTCGTGCAGCCTTGAAGTATCGTTTGCATGTCAACGGCGTGGATGTAGAGGATGAGCAGAAACTCGACAAGATATACAAGAAGTTCCTTCAGCTCGCCGACAAGAAGAAGGAAGTGACCGACGAGGATGTACTGATGCTCGCTGGTGCCGACTCTGCCGACCAGCACGGTGTGCAGCTCGACTACTTGCAGGTTACCACTGGCAAGGGCGTGAAGAGCGTGGCTAGCATCGGTCTCGACATCGCAGGTCAGAAGTTCGAGGCGGCCTCTTCGGGCAATGGTCCTGTGGATGCTGCCATCCGTGCGCTCAAGAAAGTGATCACCAAGGAGATGAACCTCAAGGAGTTCACCATCCAGGCTATCGATAAAGGCTCCGACGACGTGGGTAAGGTTCACATGCAGGTGGAGTATGACGGACATGTTTATTACGGCTTCGGTGCCGATACCGACATCGTAACGGCTTCGGTCGAGGCTTATATTGATTGTATCAACAAGTTTAAGGTAAGATAAAACATATAAATTGAAGATATTATGAATACATTATTCGACAAGATTTGGGACAAGCACGTTGTCCAGATTGTTCCAGACGGTCCTACACAGCTTTATATCGACCGTCTTTACTGTCACGAAGTAACATCACCACAGGCATTCGCTGGCATGCGAGCTCGCGGACTCAAAATGTTCCGTCCAGACCAGATTTTCTGTATGCCAGACCACAATACTCCAACCCATGACCAGGACAAGCCTATCGAGGATCCTGTATCCAAGAAGCAAGTAGACACCTTGGCAAAGAACACTGCCGACTTCGGCGTGGCTCACTTCGCCATGAACACCAAGGACAATGGTATCATCCACGTAGTAGGTCCAGAGAAGGGACTTTCTCTGCCGGGCATGACCATCGTTTGCGGCGACTCTCACACCTCTACCCACGGTGCGATGGGTGCCGTAGCTTTCGGAATCGGAACTTCAGAGGTAGAGATGGTGATGGCTTCGCAATGTATTCTGCAGAGCAAGCCAAAGTCTATGCGCATCAGCGTAAATGGCAAACTCGGCAAGGGCGTTACCGCCAAGGACGTGGCTCTCTACTTGATGAGCCAGCTCACCACATCGGGTGCCACTGGTTACTTCGTAGAGTATAGTGGCGATGTAGTGAAGGATATGTCTATGGAAGGTCGTTTGACACTCTGCAACCTCTCTATCGAGATGGGTGCCCGTGGCGGCTTCGTAGCTCCAGACGAGACCACTTTCGAATATATCAAGGGTCGTGAGTACGCTCCTAAGGGCGAGGAGTGGGACAAGGCTGTGGCTTACTGGAAGACCTTGAAGAGCGGCGATGACGCAGTGTTCGACAAGGAACTAACCTTCGATGCCAAGGACATCGAGCCACGCATCACATATGGCACTAACCCTGGTATGGGTATCGGTATCACCGAGAGCGTCCCTACGCTCGACCAGGTACCAGAGGAAGAACAGGCAGGATTCAAGAAGAGCCTCAACTACATGGGCTTCCAGCCAGGCGAGAAACTGGAGGGGCATCCTATCGACTATGTGTTCCTCGGAGCTTGTACCAATGGTCGTATCGAAGACTTCCGTGCCTTTGCTTCCATCGTTAAAGGAAAGAAGAAGGCTGACGGCGTAACTGCTTGGCTTGTACCAGGTTCTTGGTTGGTGGATAAACAAATACGTGAAGAGGGAATCGACAAGATAGTAGAGGCTGCCGGCTTCGATATTCGCCAGCCAGGATGCTCAGCTTGCTTGGCTATGAACGATGACAAGATTCCTGCAGGCAAGTACTCGGTAAGTACCTCCAACCGTAACTTCGAGGGTCGTCAGGGACCTGGTTCCCGCACGATTCTTGCCAGTCCATACGTGGCTGCCGCTGCCGCCATCACGGGCAAGATTACCGACCCTAGAGAGTTTATGTAATGTTAAGTGTTAACTGTTAAATGTTAAGTTCAGATGAAACAGAAATTCAATGTAATCACATCAAGCTGCATTCCTCTTCCTTTGGAGAATGTAGATACAGACCAGATCATACCAGCTCGTTTCCTCAAGGCTATCGACAAGGAGGGAATGGGCGAGAACCTCTTCCGCGACTGGCGTTACAATGCCGACGGAACACCAAAGCCAGACTTCGTGATGAACGACCCTTCCTATAGCGGTGTCATCCTCGTGGCAGGCAAGAACTTTGGCTCAGGCTCTTCTCGTGAGCATGCTGCATGGGCTATCGCTGGCGCAGGCTTCCGTGTGGTCATCAGCTCTTTCTTCGCCGACATCCACAAGAACAACGAGCTCAATAACCTCGTATTGCCAGTGGTGGTGAGCGAGCCTTTCCTCAAGGAACTCTTCGAGAGCATCGACAAGGATCACAAGACCGAGGTTAAGGTAGACCTTCCTAACCAGACCGTCACCAACCTCGCCACTGGCAACAGCGAGCATTTCGAAATCAATGGCTACAAGAAGCACTGTCTGGAGAATGGCTTGGATGACGTAGACTTCCTCGTTCAGAACCGCGACAAGGTAGAGGCTTGGGAGGCTAAGAATAAATAATAAAATTATGAACGTTAACGCAAAGAGAGAAAATTCTCGTATCAGGGAAATTGAAATCATGGACTCCACGCTGAGAGACGGCGAGCAGACCAATGGCGTAAGCTTCCTGCCACACGAGAAATTGATGATAGCTAGGATGCTGCTCCACGACATCAATGTAGACCGCATTGAGGTGGCTTCGGCACGTGTTTCGGAAGGTGAGAAGGATGCTGTCGCTCGAATTTGCCGTTATGCTAATACGATAGGTAAGCTCGATAGCGTCGAGGTGTTGGGATTCGTCGACTACAATAAGAGCGTGGATTGGATAGCCGAATGTGGCGGTCACGTCATCAACCTCTTGGCGAAGGGCAGCTACAAGCACTGTACCCAACAGCTCAAGATGACGCCAGAGGAGCATCTGGCACATATCAAGCAAACCATTGAGTATGCGCTGAGCAAGAACTTTACCGTGAATCTCTATTTGGAGGATTGGTCTAGCGGCATGCGTGACAGCCGTGATTATCTATTCTATATGGTCGATGAACTGGTGAAGTTGCCTATCAAGCGATTCCTCTTGCCTGACACGCTGGGAATCCTCAATCCGTTGGAGTGTGTGGAGTATATACGCCTGATGGTGCGCAGATACCCCGAGACTCATTTCGACTTCCATGCCCATAACGACTACGACTTGGCGGTGAGCAATTCGCTGGCTGCCGTGTTGAGCGGGGCGAAGGGACTGCATGTCACGGTGAATGGACTGGGAGAGCGTTGCGGCAATGCGCCTCTTGCCAGTGTGCAGGTTATCCTGAAGGATATGTTCGAGGCTAAGACCAACATCAAGGAAGACCGTCTTAATGATGTGTCTAGATTGGTGGAGGGATACAGTGGCATCGCCGTGGCTCCGAACACACCAGTGGTGGGCGACAACGTTTTCACCCAGGTGGCAGGTGTGCATGCCGATGGCGACAACAAGGACAAGCTCTATTGCAACGACTTGGTGCCTGAACGTTTCGGCAGGCATCGTGAGTATGCGCTCGGAAAGAACTCGGGCAAGGCTAACATCATCCAGAACCTCAACGAGCTGGGCTTGGAGCTGACGCCAGAGCAGACCAAGGCTGTTACCAAGCGTATCACCGAGCTGGGCGACCGCAAGGAGCTCGTCACCCAAGACGACCTGCCTTACATCGTGAGCGATGTGCTGAAGCATGGAGCCCCTGAAGACAAGGTGAAACTGGTGAGCTACATGGTGTCAACCTCTTATGGCTTGAAACCTATCGCCAGCGTAAAGGTGGAGATAGACGGCAAGGAGTACGAAGACCAGAGCACGGGCGACGGTCAGTATGATGCCTTCGTGAAAGCTCTGCGCAACATCTACAAGGTGAAGCTCGGCAAGACTTTCCCTAAGCTCGACAATTATGCCGTGAGCATTCCGCCTGGCGGACGCACCGATGCCCTCGTTCAGACCGTCATCACATGGCGAGAAGGCGATCGCATCTGGCGTACCAGAGGACTTGACGCCGACCAGACAGAGGCTGCCATCAAGGCTACGCTCAAGATGATAAACATGTACGAGGCTGATGAGAGCGATGAGCAACCTACATCTCCTCGCAACCTGGACTTTTAAAGGCAAAAAAGTAAAAGGGTAAAAAGGTAAAAAAGAAAGAACGTAAAAATTAAATATTTTAAAAAAGATGAAACTTAACATTGCAGTTCTCGCCGGTGATGGCATCGGACCAGAGATTATGAAGCAAGGTGTGGCTGTCATGGACGCTATCGCCCAGAAGTTCAACCACGAGTTTACTTACAATGAGGCTATCTGTGGCGCCCACGCCATCGACGAGGTAGGCGACCCATTCCCAGAGGAGACCTTCCAGACCTGTATGAAGGCTGACGCTGTGCTCTTCGCTGCCGTAGGCGACCCACGTTTCGACAACAACCCTACCGCCAAGGTTCGTCCTGAGCAGGGCTTGCTCGCCATGCGCAAGAAGCTCGGCCTCTTCGCCAATGTACGCCCTGTGGCTACATTCGATTGCCTGCTCCACAAGAGCCCATTAAAGGACGAGCTCTTGAAGGGTGCAGACTTCGTTGTGATCCGTGAGTTGACGGGCGGTATGTACTTCGGCGAGAAGTATCAGGACAATGACAAGGCTTACGATACAGACATCTACACACGTCCAGAGATTGAGCGCATCTTGAAGGTTGCCTTCGAGTATGCCATGAAGCGCAACAAGCACTTGACAGTGGTAGACAAGGCAAACGTCTTGGCATCGTCTCGCCTCTGGCGCCAGATTGCTAAGGAGATGGAGCCACAGTACCCAGAGGTAAACGTTGACTATATGTTCATCGACAACGCTTCCATGCGTGTGTTGACCGAGCCAACCTTCTTCGATGTCATCGTGACAGAGAACACCTTCGGCGACATCTTGACCGACGAGACCTCTTGCATCACAGGTTCCATGGGCTTGCAGCCATCGAGCTCTCTCGGCGAGCACACACCATTGTTCGAGCCTGTACATGGCTCATGGCCTCAGGCAGCAGGCAAGAACCTGGCCAACCCTGTAGCACAGATTCTCTCCGCAGCCATGCTCTTGGAGCACTTCGGATTGAACGAGGAGGGTGCATTGGTTCGCAAGGCTGTGGATGCTTCTCTCGATGCCAATGTGCGCACACCTGAGATTCAGGTAGAGGGTGGTGCACAGTATGGTACTACCGAGGTAGGCGAGTGGATTGTCAACTGGATTAAAAATGCTTAATTGTAAGGAAAAAAACTTACAATTTTAGTATAATTTATGCTAGGTCTTAAGAGAAAAATAATTTTCTCTTAAGCAAAAAAATATTTTCTCTTAAGCGAAAAAATTTTTTCTCTTAAGAGAAAATGTTTTAACACTTCTATCAGAGATTTTTTGAGGTTTTTTAAGGATTGTCATTTATCTTTACAACGGAATCTTTTTGCCTTTCTTAAAGAGAATTCTTTTTAGGAACTTTTTTGAACCCCAAACAAGTTTTAATTTTTTTTGCTTGGCATTTTCGAGAAGTATTCTTATCTTTGCAGCATGAAACAGAAAATTAGTATATTATTCATCGTTGGCTCTTTGGCTTTGCCTATGATGGCGCAAAGCCAAGCTTCTGACACAAAGGCACATCACAAAGCCTTGCGCGATTCGCTGGCTGCCGCCACCACCGAGTTGGCGTATCACCCAGACAGCATAGACTTGCGTCTGAAAAAAGCAGCATGGAACATCGAGCTCGAACAATGGCAATATGCCAAGGATGATCTCGACAAAGTGTTGTTCCTGAACAATACGAATATAGCGGGGCTTTTTTATCGAGCCTTTGTCAACGAGAAATTGCTGAGATATAATTTCGCACGTCTTGATTATCAGAATCTTTTGGTCCTGGTGCCAGGCAATTTCCAGGCGCAGTTGGGGTTGGCTCTTCTCAACGAGAAAGACAAGCATTATACCGAGGCTTATGATGGTATCAATGGATTGATAGAGCAATATCCAGACAGTGCGATGGCGTATGCCGCCAGAGGAGGCATGGAAAAAGAACAGGGTAAGCTTGAGCTGGCAGAGTATGATTATGCCAAGGCAATGGAACTGGATGAACAGAACGAAGACTATGCTTTCAACCATGTGGATGTTCTCATCAACTTGGGTAGGAAGAATGATGCCTTGATAGACCTTCGTCGCTTGCTGAAAAACGGATGTCCCGCAGGGCGACTGCAAGATTTTTATGCGAGACTAAGAAAAATAAAATGATGCGCAAGAATGTCGCTCTGGGCTTAGTGCTCAAAGAATCGGTTGACGAGTAGGATGATTCTTTCTTGATCCTCCAGGGATAGGGCTGAATGGCAAGGCAGACTGAGCTCTTGGGCTGCAATTTGTTCTGTGATGGGCAGCGAGAGGTGATGCCATTCGCTATAGCAGCGTTGTTTGTGCGGGGGAATGGGATAGTGGATCATGGTATCCACGCCGTTTTCTTCTAGGAAGCTCTTCAGATGGTCACGGTCGGGGGTGAGCAGAGGGAATATGTGAACCACATTGGCTAGAGGGTCGTCGAAGAGATGGGCGGGAATGCAGTCTTTTACGATGTTCGGCTTCAGATCTTGCAAGTATCGCTGTGCTTTCTCTATGCGAGCCAGATGCTCTGCTTGGGGATGTCTTAGCTTTACGTTGAGCACGGCTGCCTGTATTTCATCCATTCTGGAATTGATGCCCTGATAGTCGAATACATATTTCTTGGCACTGCCATAATTGTGCAAGGCAATGATGGTTTCTGCCAACTCGGTGTCATTGGTGGTTACGGCACCTGCGTCGCCCAGTGCGCCAAGATTTTTGCCAGGATAGAAACTATGTGCCGCGGCATCGCCCATGGCACCCGTTTTCTTACCATAGCCTTGGCAATCAAAGGCTTGGGCATTGTCTTCGAAAAGCAACAGATGATGCCTCTTGCATATATCCATGATTTTGGGAGTGATGGATAGCTTGCCATAGAGGTGTACAGCCATGATAGCCTTGGTTCTCGTGGTGATGTGTCGCTCTATCATGCCTTCGTCCATTTGCATGGTGCTGAGGCTTGGCTCAATGAGAATTGGGTTGAGCCCAACGCTAGTGATGGCTAGGATGGTGGCAATGTAAGTGTTGGCAGGCACGATGATTTCGTCGCCTCGTAGAATCCTTCCCAATGCCATTTCACCCATCAATATCAGTTTGAGAGCGTCCAGTCCATTTCCGCAGGAGATGCAATGGTTGGTGCCGATATAGTGGGCGTATGATTCCTCAAAGCGTCTCACGGCTTCTCCTTGCAGATACCATCCGCTTTCCATCACGTTGTTTATTTCTTGCTTCATTTCCTCTTCGTATGGTGCGTTGATGGCCTTTAAGTCTAGATATTTGATTCTCTTGCTTTTGTAGTTCATTTTAACCCTTTTTTAGTTGTTTTCTTCTTTTCCTGAGAGTTTGAGTAGTATGGCATCATTCGATGCTTGGATGATCCTTAGGTGGCATTTCTCTCGAATGATGGCACCCTGACGGGGATTGATGAGCCAAATCTCTTGCTCTTGTTTCTCGCTTTCTAGGTGAAGCTTGATTTCTCCTGATAGGGCAATAAGCATGAGTTGGGGGGCGGAATGGTTGGGGGCGACTTCGGATGAAAGGGAGTCTTTGCCGATGCAAATCCACTCCACGTTTCCTATATTGAAAGGTATAGGATTGTTTTCCTCGATGACAGTCAGGTTGCCTCGTGGATCGTATATGGTGCGTAAACCTATGATTTCTGCTAATTGCTTTTTCATATAGAGATAACGTGAAGTGAGGGCTATTATTATATGGTAGGGGTGAAAAAAGTAAGAGCAGCTACCTTCTCAGGCTACTGCTCTACATTCAATAGGTATTAGTTTTCTTTAAGGTAAA
This sequence comes from Bacteroidaceae bacterium, assembly GCA_963660215.1. Taxonomy (GTDB): domain Bacteria; phylum Bacteroidota; class Bacteroidia; order Bacteroidales; family Bacteroidaceae; genus Prevotella. The sequence continues at coordinate 26,373 of CAVKXW010000026.1, forward strand.
AAGATTGTATTCAGGATAACGTTTGCAAAGGTAATAAAAATATTTGGATAAAAAAAATAAAAATGAAACAATTTTCCTTTCGTAATGAAAAAAACTGTTTGTTTGCGTTTACAGTTGAAAAAAAACAGCGATATTCGGGGGCTAAAAAATGAAAAAGACGCAACAGTTGAGCGTTGCGTCTTGTTAAAATTCTTTTCCGAAAAAGATGCTGATTGCTGTTTGGAACAAGATTTTAAAGTCTAGCCAACAGGAGCGATGCCTCACATAATAAAGGTCGAGTGATAGTCGGCGAAGCATCTTTGGCATCGTGTCGGTATATCCATTATAGAGGGTGGCGTAAGAGGTGAGCCCTGGACGTACTTGATAGAGAAGCTCATATCGGTTGTCTCTTTGCATAATTTGGTCTATGTAAAACTTACGCTCAGGTCTCGGACCAACGAGAGTCATTTCTCCTTTTAGTACATTCCATAATTGGGGCAATTCGTCAAGGTGGTGTTTTCTGAGTTTCTTGCCAATGTTGGTGAGGCGTTTGTCGCTGTTGTTCTTGAATAGTTGTGGGCCATTTTTTTCGGCATCCACATGCATGCTTCTGAATTTATAAATGTTGAAGGGCTTGCCAAACCTTCCGATTCTTTCTTGCTTGAAAATCACCGGGCCGCCATCTTCCTTCTTGATGAGATAAAAGCAAACGGCAAAGAGGGGCGAAAGGACAATGATGCTGATTAGTGCCAGAATCATGTCTCCCGCTCTTTTCATGTTGTCTTCTATGTTTGTCTTGGTGGTTATGTTCATTTTTCTTGTTTTCGTCTCTTCTATATACAAACGCTCATTTTGCGGATATATTGCATAGAGTTTATTTTTCTTTTCGCTATTTTGAGTCCATATGTAGGTAAAAATAGGAAGAAGAAATATAAATAAGCTTTTAAGTAGTTGAAATGCAGTATGTTGTGGTATACGGCAATGTTATATTTGATGAGCTCCCATTTATTGCTCGAAACTGAGTCGTTGCGCATGCAATAGTGGGCGAGAGGCTGTGACGTATAGGCGTAGCATACCTTGCATTGTCGCAATATTTCCAGAAACATAGCCCAGTCTTGGCGTTTGCGCAAGGTGGGCATGAAGTATTTCTTGCCGAGTTTGTGCACGTCGTAGATGGCTGTGAGGCAACCTATCTTGTTGTCTCTTTTCAGCATGTTGAAAGTGATGCGGCTAGGGGGGATGTTGATTCCCATGGCTTCGTATCTTTGGTCGCAAATCACGTAGGAAGAGCAAGTGAGAGAACATTTTTTTTCTTTCATATAGTTTATTTGGATTTTCAGTTTCTCTGTGATCCACCTGTCGTCGCTGTCGCAAAAGGCGATGTATCTGCCCTTGGCTCTTTCGATGCCTCTGTTTCTGGCAAACCCTGCTCCATGATTTTCATTCAGATATTCTACGTTCACTCGCTTGTCCGACAGTTCAAATTCCTTAAGAATCTTTACGGTATCGCCATCGGTAGAGGCATCGTCTGTAATCACCAGCTCTAGGTTCTCGTATGTTTGGCGCAGTATACACCTAATGCTGTCGGCAAGATATTGGCCGGCATTATAAGTTGGCATGATGACGGATACTAGTTCTTGGCTCATGTGATATTCTGTACATTGTTTTAATTCAGTACAAAGATACACATTTTTCTTGTAATGATGAATAAATATTATATAAAAAAACATAATCTCCTTGATTGGCGGAAACTAGTCTGCATAATATTTCCTCAGTATGTATGTCAATCCCT
>CAVKXW010000027.1:0-8538 GCA_963660215.1 Bacteroidaceae bacterium
TAATGAGACTTCTCTAAAGAAGTCTCATTAATGTATCATAGAAGTATCATTTTTAGGCGATTTAGCACGATTATCTCTTCTTTTTATGCCTTTTTTGATGCTCATCTTGATTCGTAAGCCATAATTATTAATCATTTTCTAAGCTTCCCCCTAACTTTACCTCCTTTTCTAATTGGTCAGCAAGTTGCTGAGCAATTTCAATATGTAGATGACACATACACTCGTACAACTATCAAGTGAATGGTCGTACAACTATGGCTTTATCATCGTACAACTATAAGGTGTATCGTTGTACAACTAAAGGGTAAACAGTTGTACAACCAAGAGGTATGCACCTGTACAACTACAGGGTATGCTAAGTATACTCAGCTGCTCTGCTGACTATACTCAGCAAACGTGCCGACTATACTCAGCAACGCTGCTGACTATAGTCGGCACACCTACAAAGCTATGTTTCGAACTCGGGAACATAGTTAACCACGCAAGCGATACAATCTGATGGTTCCCTCCTTGACGGAAGTCATTCGGGCATCAGGCTCCTCGCACATGCCGTCGAGTACCTTGCAGGCATGATAGCGAGTCACGCCGAAGTGGCGAACCATGTCCTTCACCGTGATATAACCTTGCTGCTCGCAGATGGCCTTGATGTCGGCAAACTCAGCGTCCGCCTCCTTGGGCTGCGCCTTCACGCCCCACCACTGGCGGCTGCAAGCTGGGTTCCTCAGCAAGAACTCCTTCACAAACTCCTTGGTGGGCTGTATGTCGATGCCGCAAACCGACACCTCGTTGGCTGGAATCAAGTCGCCCTCATGGTAAGTCTTCCTCCATGAATTGCCCTCCTTGTCCTCGTGCTGCACCACCTTCAGCTTGGGGCGAATGACGAACATGTCGCCGAGCCTCACCTCGTTGCCCTCCATCAGGGCAGAGAGAATCTCGTCTTCCGCCGTATCCATCGCCTGCGTGAAGGTAGACGGATTCATCACGCAATGCCGTCTCAGGCTTTCCGTCATCTTCTCCATGTCGGTGGTATCGTTCTTTACAAACATCGGGTGAATGATGTTCTTGCCGCTCTCATCCTTAATGGGGGTGACGTGCTCCAAATAGTGGATGCTTCCTGTAGCTCTTGCCATATTTATCGTTACTTGTCTATCTGAATGTCCTCCCTCACATGGTTGCGAATCTTCGTGAGGAAGAGCTTCATGCGATGGGCATCCTTGTGGTCGATGATGTCGATGAGCTCGGCGAGCTCCTTGCGTATCTGAGACACCTGACCAGAGGTGTATGGGTTGAAGAGGATCTCCTGCAAGAGGTAGTCGTCCTCGTTGAGCACGCCCTTGGCTATCTGCATGTGGCGCTTGAAGGTGGTGCCAGGGGCATCCTGGTGCTTCATCACCGCTGCGAAGGCAAAGGTGCTCACGAACGGAATACTCAAGGAGTAAGCCACTGTCTGGTCGTGCTCGTCGAACGTATACTCGTGCAGGCTCAACCCTAGCTTCTGGTAGAGGTCCTTGAAGAATATCTTGCCCATGTAGTCGCCCTCCTTGATGATGACGGCATTCTCCTCGGAGAGTTGGTTGAGGTTAGCAAACGTAGGACCGAACATCGGGTGCGTGCTCACAAACCTAAAGCCGCTCTTCTCGTAAAACTCCTGCAGACCTGTCTTCACAGAGGCAATGTCGGAGATGATGCAGTCCTTCGACAGATGCGGCAGCACCTCCTCGAAGGCTGGCAGGGTGTACTTCACCGTCACGGCGTTGATGACCAGCTCGGGGCGGAACATCTCTATCTCCTCCATCTTGGTGAAGCGGTAGCAGTTGTAGGTGAAGCGCAGACGCTTGGCATCCTTCTCGTACACCGCCACCTCGTGGTCGAAGCTGAGCAGGTCGATGAAGAAACTTCCCATCTTGCCTGCTCCCATTATCAAAATTCTCATAGTTTTCTATCGTTATTAGAAGTGTTATTTTTCGTCCATAGGATATTAATATTCATCGGATTACGCAGAAAACACGGAACATGAACCACTCTCCTCGGATTACTCACTGATTTTCGCGGACTCGACCTTACGGTCGTTACAGATTCCCCCTAATGAATCATACGGAACTTATACGGATTTTAAACAGATTTTCCGTATGTGTTCCGTTTTAGTTCCGTATGATATTTATTCCGTATGATATATTTGTTGTCAAAGAGCCAATGGGAAAACGCAACGGCGTATGCCCATGGCCGGATAGGCCAAGTCCGATTAAAAATCCGTGAGTAATCGCCCAAGACAAGAATGCCTCCGATAACTCCGTGTAATCCGATGAATAAAAAACATCCTAATGAAAAATTACTTCTGGTTCAGGATTTCCAACTGCTGGCGAACGCTCTCCTCGTGGATGTGCTCGAATATCTGGGCAGCGAACTCAGGGCTCATGCCGCAGAGCGAAGCCTGTGCGCCACGCTTGTCGAGAATCTCGTTGTAGCGGTTGGTCTGAAGGATGGTCATGTTGTGCTCCTTCTTGTAGGTACCTATCTCACGGCACACACGCATACGCTTGGCGAGGAGGTCCATCAGCTGGTTGTCGAGCTCGTCGATCTGTCCACGCAAGCTGTGCAAGCCCTCGGTAGAGTAATGCTCGTCGCGAACCACGAGGAGGCTGAGGATGTAGTCCAATACATCAGGGGTAACCTGCTGCTTGGCATCGCTCCACGCATCGTCTGGCTGGCAGTGGCTCTCCACGATGAGACCGTCGAAGCCCAAGTCCATAGCCTGCTGGCAGAGAGGGGCGATGAGGTCGCGGCGACCGCCGATGTGGCTAGGGTCGCAGATGATAGGCAACTGAGGTATGCGGCGATGCAACTCGATAGGAATCTGCCACATAGGCAGGTTGCGGTAAATCTTCTTATCGAAGCTGGAGAAACCACGATGGATGGCACCGAGACGCTTGATGCCTGCCTGATTGATGCGCTGGAGGGCACCAATCCAAAGCTCAAGGTCTGGATTCACTGGATTCTTGACCAACACAGGTACGTCTACGCCCTTCAAGCTGTCGGCGAGAGCCTGCATGGCGAATGGGTTGGCAGAGGTACGGGCACCCACCCACAGAATGTCGATACCATACTTCAAGGCAAGCTCCACGTGCTCAGGAGTAGCCACCTCGGTAGCGGTGAGCATACCTGTCTCCTCCTTCACCTGCTTCATCCAAGGCAAGGCAGCCTCGCCATTTCCCTCGAAGCCTCCTGGCTTGGTACGAGGCTTCCACACGCCGGCACGGAACATGTGGCAGCCCTTCTCGGCAAGCTGCTTGGCTGTTGTCATCACTTGCTCCTCGGTCTCGGCAGAGCATGGGCCTGCGATCACGCAAGGGCGTTCCTGATCACTAGGAAAATTCAATGGTTCTAATTCTAATTCCATAGTCGTATATTTTTTAATTTTCTTATTTTCTGATAAAGCTTTTGCCCTTACAGGGCGACACCACGGCTTGTTTTTATACCCAGGGCGATGCCCCGGGCTTGGTGCTTTTGGGCTTTCAGCCCGTTCAAAACATATAGGGCGATACCTTTTTACTTTTTTACCCTTTTACTTTTTTACCTTTTTACTTTTCCCCAAACACTTTCTTGATTCTCTCCAAGGCTTCTTTCATTTTCTCGTCCTTGGCACAGAGGCTGATGCGGATGTATCGCTTGCCGTTGCTGCCGAAGATGAAGCCAGGGGTGATGAAGACACGAGCCTCGTGGAGCACTTTCTCGGTCAAGTCCTCGACATCGGCAATATCGTCTGGTATCTTGCCCCAGAGGAACATGCCCACCTGGTTAGGGTCGAACTTGCAGCCTAATACCTGCATGATTTCCTCGGCGATGTCACGACGACGGCGATAGTTCAGGATGTTGTTCTCACGGTGCCACTCGTCGGTGTTGTTCAGCATCGCCTCGGCAGCGGCAAGCTGTATGCCACGGAAGGAGCCGTTGTCGATGTTCGACTTCACCTTCAGAATCCAGGAGATAAAAGTCTTGTTGCTCGAAATCATCGCCACACGCCAGCCTGGCATATTGTGACTCTTGCTGAGTGAGTTGAACTCGATGCAGCAGTCCTTCGCCCCAGGCACCTGCATGATGCTCAGAGGGTGCTCGTTGAGGATGAGCGAGTAAGGGTTGTCGTTCACCACCACGATGTCGTGCTTCTTGGCGAACTCCACCAGTCGCTCGTAGGTCTCTCGCTTCGCCACACCTCCTGTCGGCATGTTAGGATAGTTGGTCCACATCAGCTTCACGTGACTGAGGTCCATCTTTTCCAGTGCCTCGAAGTCTGGCTGCCATCCGTTGTCCTCGCGCAGGTCGTAGTAAGTAATCTTGGTGCCGAGAATCTTGTTGATGGCGGTGTAGGTAGGATAGCCAGGGTTCGGGATGAGCACCTCGTCGCCCGGGTTGCAGAAGGCGAGGGTGACGTGCAGGATGCCCTCCTTGCTACCTATCAGGGGCTGAATCTCCGTTGCCCAGTCGAGGTCTACGTCGTACCAGCGCTTATAGAACCCAGCCATCGCCTTGCGCAGCTCTGGTATGCCCACCGTAGGCTGGTAACCGTGTGCGTTCGGGTCGTTTGCCACCTCGCAGAGCTTGTCGATGGTCTGCTTGGAAGGCGGCATGTCTGGACTTCCGATGGCGAGGCTGATGATGTCCTTGCCATCGGCATTGAGCTTTGCCACTTCCTTCAGCTTGCGGCTGAAGTAGTATTCCTGTATTTCCGTTACTCTATTGGCTGGAGTTATCATTTTATTTAATGTTAAATGTTGAATGTTAAATGTTAAGTTACACTTCTGCGAGAATCTTCATCATGTCAAACGCCAAGGTTACTGCTAACAATTTAACATTTAACACTTAACATTTAACATTGAGAAATTTCTCTACTCCTTCTCCTCGTATTCGCCGAGCACCTTTATCTTTTTCACCAATGGCGTGATGGCGTCGATGCTCTGGCGATAGCGGGTGAGGTTGTCGAAGGTGAGGTCTACGTAGAAGAGGTATTCCCACTCGTGCCCGATGTTAGGCAAGGACTGAATCTTCGTCAGGTTGATGTCGTAGAAGCTCAGGATGGTGAGCACCTTGGAGAGCGAGCCCTTGTCGTGGGAGAGGCTGAACACGATGCTAGCCTTGTTCGCCTTCTCGATAGGACGGAGGAGGGCTGCCTTCTGAGGGTTGCACACCACGAGGAATCGGGTGTAGTTGTGCGGATTGTCGTGGATGCCCTCCTGGAGCACCTTCATGCCGTACATCTTGGCGGCATAGCTGGAGCAGATGGCTGCCCATCCATGCACCTTGTGCTGGGCGATGTAAGCCGCCGAGCCTGCGGTGTCCTCCGCCTCCACCGCCTTGAGGTCGGGATGGTTGGCGAGGAACTTGCCACACTGCATCAGTGCCACTGGGTGGGAGTGAACCTCCTGCAAGGTACTCCAATCATCATCGGGCAGGCAGCAGATGCTGTGCTCGATGTGGAGCTTGTGCTCGCCCACCACGGTGGTGCCGCTCTGTCGGAGCAGCTCATAATTGTGGAGCAGACTGCCGGCGATGGTGTTCTCGATGGCGCAGATGCCGACGACGGTAGGGTCGCGCTTGATGTTCTCGAACACCTCCTCGAAGGTGGCGCAGCATATCAGCTCTATCTGCTCGCCCTCGAAATACTCGTGGGCGGTAATGTCGTGGAACGAACCCAACTCTCCTTGTATTGCTATTCTCTTCATTTTATCTCATATCGTTTACGAAACCCAATCGAAAGAGCTGTCGAAAGCCCATCGAAAAAAACGCCTGCCCTCTCATTTGACAAGAACCGAGGTCTTTTACGAAAAACGGTCCAACTCTACTATAGAGCGGGACCGTTTCGATAGATTTCTTAATCTTAATATCCTAAGTTGAAATTTACACGCAACTTCCCGCTTTACAATCGCTTGCAAAGTAAAAGTAATAGCTAAAAAAGTACGCATTAAACTTCTTCATTGTCTCTTAACGTTTTAATTTGTTATTTATTCGACTGCAAAAGTAACACTTTCTTTTGAAACCACCAAACGATTTGATAGTTTTTTTTCATTTTTGCTAATATTTTCTATAGAATGTATATTCTACAACATATTTTTATTATCATACGGAACTTAAACGGATTTAAGACGGATTTTTGTCTGGTGATTTTGCGTTCCGTATGATTAATAAACCCGCATGAGTCTAACGACAATGTTCCCTGCCCTCAGCCTTGAACTCGCCGTTCAGCTCACCCACTTTCTCTGGGTTCAGCTCCAGGTATCGTTTCATGTCAGCCTCGGCACCGGTCTTATCCCCCATCGCCATCAGCATCGTGCCACGCTGGGCAAGGCTATCGCTCAGTTCCTTCTTGGCATCTTCGCTCAGCTCACCCGAATGAGCCTCAGCCTCCTTCTCCAGCTCGGCTATCCGCTGGCTCAGCATAGCGACCGCCATCACAGGGTTCTTCAAATCAATTTTATCCATATATCCTCTTCAAATCAAGTCTATATAATAATGTATGAGAATCAGAGACCAACAGGTCTATAAATCCGTGAGATTCGTGAGATCCGTGCGAGAACCTCATCAAGAAATCGCCCCGATTATCTCCTTCACACTCTTGCATCCGTGTGCATCGAGCCAATCGTTGATGCCGTCCTTCACCTTCTTGGTCACGGCAGGGTCGATGAAGTTGGCGGTACCAATCTCGATGGCGGTGGCACCACACATCAAGAACTCGATGGCATCCTTGGCGTTCTGGATTCCGCCCAGTCCCACGACAGGAATCTTCACGGCGTGAGCCACGTCCCACACCATGCGCAACGCCACAGGCTTGACGCAAGGACCGCTCAATCCACCCGTGCGGATGCTCAACAGCGGCTGGCGCTTCTCGATGTCCACCGCCATACCCATCAGCGTATTGATGAGCGAGACGGAATCCGCACCCTCCGCCTCCACGGCACGGGCGATGTCGGCGATGCTGGTCACATTAGGCGAGAGCTTCACGATGAGCGTCTTGTGATAGGCCTTTCTCACTGCTTTCACCACGCTCGCAGCCCCCTCGCAGGTAACGCCGAAAGCCATGCCGCCATCCTTCACGTTAGGACAGGAGATGTTCAGCTCGATGGCAGGAATCTTTTCCAGTTCGTCGATGCGTGCGGCGCACTCGGCGTAGCTCTCCGGGGAGTGTCCGCTCACGTTCACGATCATATTGGTGTCGATGTCCTTGATCTGAGGATAGATATGCTCGCAGAAGTAGTCCACGCCCTTGTTCTGCAGGCCCACGCAGTTGAGCATTCCCTGAGGGGTCTCAGCCATGCGAGGATAGTCGTTTCCCTGGCGAGGTTCGAGGGTCGTACCCTTCACGATGATGCCGCCAATCTCCTCCAGAGGAACGAAATCGGCAAACTCCAAGCCATATCCGAAAGTACCCGATGCCGTCATCACTGGGTTCTTCAGTTTTAAATCCTTTATATTTACACTTAAATCAGCCATATTTTTCTATTTTCACTTTAAAAAGTTTTTACAAAAACAAAAGGAGCCAAACCTATACGGTTGCTAGTTTTGTTCATCGGATTACGCGGAATTATCGGAGAGTTTTTCTGCGATGGCGATTACTCACGGAATTTTAGTCGGATTTTGGTCTGTTCGACCAATAGGGGGCGTATGCCCTTATGAGCGTAAGGTCAAGTCTGCTTAAAATTCCGTGAGTAATCGTCTTTAGCGATGATGCATCCGAAAGCTCCGTGTAATCAGATGAAAATATCACTTCTATATTTCCCAGGTCAGCTTCTTGATGTTGATGACCGGGCCGTCCTTGCAGACGCACTGGTTGCCCTCGGTGGTCTTCTCCACACAGCAGAGGCAGGCACCCACGCCGCACGCCATCTTGTTCTCCAGCGACACCTCGCACTCCACGCCAGCCTTCTTGGCAAATCTCGCCACGCTCACCATCATCGGCTTCGGACCGCAAGTGGAAATCATGTCAAACTGCTCATGCTCCAGCACGGAGTGGTTGGTAACAAAACCTACCTCGCCAGCCGAACCGTCCTCGGTGGTGATGCACACCTTGCCTATCTTGCCAAACTCGTCGAGCTCCAAGAGGTCCTTCGCCGAACGAGCGCCGAGCAGGAAGGTAACCTGCGCCCCGAAGTCCTTGATGAGCTTGCCGAAGTAGAAGAGCGGAGCCACGCCCACGCCGCCACCTACGAGCAGATACTTTTGGTCTTTCTGGGTAGGCATGGTAAAACCATTGCCGAGCGGCAACATGCAGTTGAGCGTATCGCCAGCCTGCAACTTGCCGAGCTGACGGGTGCCGTCGCCTATCATGGCTACGAGCAACCAAAGCTGATTCTTCTCACGATCCACAAAATTGATGGAGATAGGACGACGAAGCATCGTGGTAGGCGAATGGTCTACCCTTACTTCCACAAACTGACCTGGCAAGATTTCCGGCAAAGGCTGCTCGTCGGTAAGCTTGATCAAGACGTGCTTATCGCTCAGAGCCTCCACGGAGACCACCTTGAGGTCTAGAACATATTTTTTCATCTT
>CAVKXW010000027.1:9184-26920 GCA_963660215.1 Bacteroidaceae bacterium
AAAATTCCGCTCACGGTGGCGGTCGATTTTCCTATCATTTTTGCGAAGTCCTGCTGGGTGAGTCCGAGGTCTTCCATGAGCTGTCTGATTCTCTCTTTCATACTATTTTCATTTTGCTAAATTTTCACGCTAGATTGAATATTTTATTCCAAACAAAGGCGTTTTTACCCCATTTTTGGTTGATTTTACAAAGTTAAAGCAAAAATTCGAGATATGCAAATATCTTGAATAAAATTTAGATTTTTAAACTTTACATTTCTATTCGTAAATTTTACATTTGTATTTCTAATGGCTAGTTTTTAGGTCTAGATTTACAAATTCACATTTAGCAATCCGAATATCTGACAATTCCTTACTTTACTAAAAATAGGTAAATCACTGACTGCCAACACTCATTATTCCGTATATCTGCCTATCTACACATACTTTATACATTCATCAATGATTTTACTCCTAAAAATATCGGATATTTTATCAATAAACAAAGATAAAGCGCTGGGTTTCAGTATCTTTCAGCTTTTATTATAAGTACGTATATTTATACATTTGTAATAACAAACTACTAAATTTACATTTACAAATATAAATGTACATATCACAAACCTACATTTAGTTTTCTCTAATTCACATTTATAAATCAAAATACAAATTCACACATTTAATGTTTAATACCTTAAATTTTAATGATGTAAAACCAAACAGATGTTAAGTGTAAATAATTAACATTCATTAAAGTATAAATTCCCCATTTTGAGCGTATTTCGACACACAGCCAAGAAATGAAGCAAATACGAGAGTTTTGGAGGTAGTTATTTTTCGTAACTCGCTTATAATCATAAATGTTAACCCTATTTTCAGCTATCTCTAAAAACTATCCATCTAGCTCAAAAAACACGCTAAAAAATGCTTTTTGAAGCAAAAACAAGAAAAAAATAGCACCCGATTTTTACGAATCAAGTGCTATTTTTGAGGTTTTCAGAATGCTAAATGTACATTCAAAACCTAGATGACAACTTTTCTCGGCAACCTTCCGAGAGGGTGAAAACCGAAGGGTCATTTTCGAGCTCCTCCCCACCCTCTCATTTCATCCCAAACGATGCCCTTAATGGAGGATGAAAAAGATGAGTTCCTTCATCAATTCGCCTGCCGAGGTGTATGGATTGTCGAGACCCTTGCTCTTCGCATCTATCTCCTTAAACTTGTCGATGATGGCCATCACCTTCACCCCGGAATAGTTTCTCATTCCTGCGATATAATCGCGCAATCCCCAAGTGCCTCGCAAATCCAGGAATTTTGCGAACTCATTTTCGTTCTGCTTGTTCGGGGCGTAATAGGCTATCATCAGATTTTGGAAATAAGAAAAGAGCATCGGGAGAAGCGCATAGAGCGAACCGCTCTTCGGATTACTGTCAAAATATTTTATTATCTGATTTGCCTTGAAAACATCTCGGTTGATGATGGCGTTGCGAAGTTCGAAGGGATTGAAGTCTTTGCTCACTCCGATTTCCTTCTCCACAATCTCCGGTGTCACCCTCCTGTCAGTTTCGGGAAGTGAGATGAGAAGTTTGTCGAGCTCGGAAGTGAGTCGGTGCAAATCCGCTCCGATATGGTCGGCTATCATCTGCGTGGCCTTTGGTTCTATGGTAGCCTTGCGCGCCTTGAGATAAGTCTCGATGAAGGCAGGAAGCTGGCGGTCATAGAGCTTCTTGCTCTCGAATACCACGCCCACCTTCTCGGCATGGGGAACAAACTTCTTACGGCGGTCGATGCTTCCGTTTTTGTGACAATACACCAGGATGGTGGAGCCCACAGGCTTCTCCAGATACTTCTCCAGCGCCTCCAGGTTCTTCAGGTTCTGCGCCTCTTTCACCACTACTACCCTATGCTCCGCCATCATCGGATAACCCTTGCACATGTCGGCTATCTGCGAGGCGGTGGTGTCTGCCCCGAAAAGCACCGTCTGGTTGAAGTCTCGCTCCTCAGGCTTGAGCACATTCTCCGAGATATAGTCACAGATTTTATCTATATAAAAAGGTTCGTCACCCATCAACACATAGACGGGTGCGAACTTGCGAGCCTTCAAATCTTTCATGATTTGCTCGTAACTGATTCCTGTTTTCTTTTCTGCCATAATTCGTTTTTATTAGATGCAGTGCTACCGCCGACATGAAAAAAATCAGAGATTTATTTTGTATTGTCGGCGAATTGCACTACCTTTGCAAAGGTACAAAAAATAATTGAACTATATATATAATAAGGTATAGAAAAATAAAAAACAACATATATTATAAGGTATTGGAAAAAATGATTCGACTCAATTTGCCCTCGTTCGACATCAAGCTGCAGGGCACCAAGCAGCAGCCCAAGATACTCGACATCTTGCGCAGAAAATACATCGCACTCACTCCAGAGGAATGGGTGCGCCAGCACTTCGTCCACTTCCTCATCGAGCACAAGGGCTACCCTGCCGCCCTACTCGCCAACGAGATTCAACTGAAGTGCGGCGACAAGGTGCTCCGTGCCGACAGCGTACTCTACTCTCGCGAACTGAAGCCTCGCATGATCATCGAATACAAGGCTCCGCACATCCCCATCACCCAGAAAGTTTTCGACCAGATTTCGGTCTACAACCTACTGCTCCACGTAGACTATCTCGTAGTGAGCAACGGACTGGAGCACTACATCTGCAAGATGGATTACGATGGTAAAAAATATTTATTCTTGGAGGACATCCCAGACTATTCCGAATTATTGACAAATGAAGAGGAATGAACACCTTGGTACATGGTCATTAATAGCCAAGACCCCCCTTCTAAAATTTGCGAATTTCCGAGCAATCGGTCGGTCGATTTAAAATTCGCAAATTTTGGAAGGGTTATTTTTCACTAAAAAACTCTGAAACATTTTGCAGTCTCTACCTTTTATACTATCTTTGCAATATAATAAGGTATCGTGCCATCTGGCACCAACTTAAAAACGAACAAGAAATGGCAAACGAAAATATTAAAATAGCTGTAGCTGGTACAGGCTACGTAGGATTGAGCATCGCCACCCTGCTGAGCCAGCACCATGAGGTAGTAGCTGTGGACGTGATTCCAGAAAAGGTGGAACTCATCAACGCCCGCAAGTCACCTATCCAGGATGAGTATATCGAAAAATACTTGTCAGAGAAAGACCTGCATCTGAAGGCGACCACCGATGGGGCAGCAGCCTACAAGGACGCCGACTTCGTGGTTATCGCCACACCGACCAACTACGACCCTGTGAAGAACTACTTCGACACGTCGCACGTGGAGGAGGTAATCCGTCTCGTGATGGAGGTGAACCCAGATGCCATCATGGTCATCAAGAGCACCATCCCTGTGGGCTACACCGAGGGAATCCGCAAGAAGACTGGCAGCGAGAACATCATCTTCGCCCCAGAGTTTCTGCGCGAGAGCAAGGCGCTCTACGACAACCTCTACCCTAGCCGCATCATCGTGGGCAGACCAGAGAGTGACGAGCGACTAGACCAAGCAGCCCACACCTTCGCGGAGTTGCTAGTGGAAGGGGCAATAGGAAACCAGGCATCAGCCACAACATCATCAGCAGCAGCCACATCGACAGCAGATAATTCAACATTCAACACTCCACATTCAACACTCTCAAACAAGGGCATCCCAGTCCTCTTCATGGGCTTGACCGAGGCTGAGGCAGTAAAACTCTTCGCCAACACCTATCTTGCCCTGCGTGTAAGCTACTTCAACGAGCTAGACACTTACGCCGAGATGAAGGGACTCGAAACCAAGGCCATCATCGACGGTGTGGGGCTGGACCCTCGCATCGGCACCTTCTACAACAACCCATCCTTCGGCTACGGCGGCTATTGCTTGCCAAAGGACACCAAGCAGCTCCTAGCCAACTATGCCGACGTGCCTGAGAACCTAATTCAGGCCATCGTGGAGAGCAACCGCACTCGCAAGGACTTTATTGCCGACCGTGTGCTCAACAAGGCTGGCTACTACAACTACGCCAACCAGAACAACTATCGTGCCGAGGGAGAGAAGCCTTGCACCATCGGCGTATACCGCCTCACGATGAAGAGCAACAGCGACAACTTCCGTCAAAGCAGCATTCAGGGTGTGATGAAGCGCATCAAGGCAAAGGGTGCGCAGGTCATCATCTACGAGCCTACGCTAGAGAATGGCACCACCTTCTTCGGAAGCCGTGTGGTAAACGACCTCGAAGCCTTCAAGCAGCAGAGCCAAGCGATTATCGCCAACCGCTACGACAAGTGCCTCGACGATGTGGAGGAAAAAGTATACACCCGAGACATCTTCCGCAGAGACTAAACATTAAATAATATAGAATAAAGAAATGGCAAAATTAGTAATCAATTCCTACGAGGAATTTGCATCTCACCTCGGTGAGAAATTAGGAGAATCAGAGTGGTTGCAGATAGACCAGGAGCGTATCAACAAGTTCGCTGACGCTACCCTCGACCCACAGTGGATTCACGTGGATGTGGAGCGTGCCAAGGTGGAGAGCCCTTACCACAGCACCATCGCACACGGCTACCTCACCCTCTCTGTGTTGCCTTATCTCTGGCAGCAAATCTTGGAGGTGAACAACCTCAAGATGCTCGTCAACTACGGCATGGACAAGATGAAGTTTGGCCAGCCAGTTGTCACAGGTTCTCGCATCCGCCTCGTGGCTACACTCCACGACATCCAGAACCTGCGTGGCATCTGCAAGACCAGCATCAAGTTTGACATCGAGATAGAAGGTCAGCGTAAGCCAGCCCTCTCTGGCATCGCCTCGTTCCTCTACTACTTCAACAACTAAAATTATTATCTTGTTTTTCTCTCACTACAGAGGAATAAAAACATCCTAAAGGAACAGAAACATCCTAGAGAGAATAACAATTTAGAGGAATTAAGAAATACGGCAAGTCCTTCTTCTAAGACAAGAGGAAGGACTTGTTTTTTCAAAAACAAAAAAAACGAATTATGGCAGCAGGAAAATGGATAGGAGGTTTCCTCGGTTTCATCACCGCAGGACCTCTCGGAGCACTCGCAGGATATGCCCTAGGCTCACTCTTCGACCGTGGACTGGACGAAGTGAACAAGAACGGCGACAACCGCCAATACGGCAATGCATACAGCGCATACAGCGGACAGAGCAGCTACCAGAGCCAAGAGGACTACGGCGGCGCATATAGCAACCAGCAGCGAGCCTACGAGGGCGAGCGCAACAGCTTTATGTTCTCCCTCCTCGTGCTCTCCTCTTACATCATCAATGCCGACGGCAAGATTATGCACTCAGAGATGGAATTGGTACGCCAATTTCTCCGCCAGAACTTCGGCGAGGCAGCCAAGCAGCAGGGCGAGGAGATTCTCCTGAAGCTCTTCGAGCAGCAGAAGCGCATGGGCATGCAACAGTATCGCAGCGTGATACAAGACAGTTGCCATCAGATACGCAGCAACATGATGTATGAGCAGCGACTCCAGTTGCTAAACTTCCTAGTGATGATAGCCCAGGCAGATGGCATCGTAGTACCTGAGGAGGTACAAGCCTTGAAGGAGGTTGCCATCCACATGGGACTGAGCGCCGACGATGTAGACCAGATGCTTGGCATGAACCATGGATGGGGCAACGGCTCCAGTTCATCCGCAGCATCCAGTAGTTCGCTGGCAGACGCTTACCGTGTGCTCGGCATCAGCCCCGACGCTACCAACGACGAGGTAAAGGCAGCCTATCGCAAGATGGCTCTCAAGCACCATCCAGACAAGGTGGCGGCCCTGGGCGAGGACGTGCGCAAGGCAGCGGAAAAGAAGTTCCAGGAAATCAATGATGCCAAGGACAGAATCTACAAGGCTAGAGGTATATAAAAAAAGCCTTGAAAAGGAAGTATCTCATCAGAGAGACACTGAAACCTTTTCAAGGCTTTTATCATTTCTATCTATTTTACTTCAGCTATTATTCAGCCTCGTCCTCCGTCTTTCTCTTACGGATGGCGCGCTTACGCTTTGGTTTTTCCTCGGTCTTAGCAGACTCAATCTTTACGCCAGCCAATTCTGGATCAATGAGAATACGTCCACAATACTCACAAGGAATAATCTTCTTGTGCATCTTGATATCCAACTGACGCTGAGGTGGAATCTTATTAAAGCAACCTCCACAAGCATCACGCTGCACGTAAACAATACCCAAGCCGTTACGAGCACCGTTGCGAATACGCTTGAAGCTCTTGAGCAAACGGGATTCTATCTTCTTCTCAAGATCCAAAGCCTTCTCCTTAAGACGCTCTTCTTCCTCACGAGTCTCCTCCATGATATCATCTAGTTCCGAACGCTTTTCAACCAAGCCTTTTTCGCGATCAGCCTTAGTTTCCTCTGCATTATGAAGGTCGCGCAAGCGCTCATTAACCATCTGTTGTGCCTCGCGAATCTTCTTGTTGCAAAGTTCGATTTCCAACTCCTGGAACTCGATTTCCTTGCTCAATGTATCATACTCACGGTTATTACTTACAGTCTCAAGCTGTGACTGATAACGAGTCAAACTTGCCTTAGCCTCATCTATCTCGCCCTGTTTCTGGGCTACAGCATGGTCAAACTGATCTATCTCGTTCTGAATTTTCTCAATACGAGTAGTAAGACCAGCAATCTCATCTTCCAAGTCTTGAACTTCAAGAGGCAATTCACCTCTCAACGCACGTTTCTCGTCAATAGCAGACAATGTAGTCTGAAGCTGATAGAGAGCCTTCAACTTCTCTTCCACTGTCAAATCTGTAGGATCTTTCTTTGCCATAATTCCTTATTTTCCTTTCTATATTAATGTTATCTTTATTCCATATCTAAACTTTTGAGCATCTTCTTCTAGAGGACAAAAATCCAATCTTAGAGATAAATGATTGGATTCGTATTAATCTCCGAGATAAAACACTTTCCCCCAGGACACTCCTTCTCTATAACGCTACGGAAGATTTCACTCGTGAACTGCTCGCTCTGATAATGACCGACGACACAAATCTGAATCTCCTGCTCATGCCCGAAGTATTCATGATAGCTCATCTCGCCTGTGATGAAGGCATCGGCACCTGCCGTTATGGCGGCATCAAGCAAGAACGATCCAGCCCCTCCGCAGAGAGCCACTTTCTTTATCGGGCGTCGAAGCAACTGATTACATTGCACACATTCCACTGCGAAACGGTCACGAAGCATCAGCACAAAATCGTCGGCAGCGATACCCTCCTCGGAAATCTCGCCGATTACTCCCTCGCCGCCTTTCACGCCATCCACTTCCTTCTCGCCAGCGAAAAACTGGATATTCTCCAGTCCTAGTTTCTCGGCTATCTTGAAGTTCACTCCACCCATGGCAGCATCCATGTTAGTGTGCATGGACACGATGGTGATGTCGTTCTTGATAGCCTTGCGCACCGTGCGCTGCACATAGTTCTCGTCGGAGATCCTCGCCAGCTTGCGGAATATCAGCGGATGATGGCTCACGATGAGGTTGCACCCTTTCTGGATAGCCTCGTCGACCACAGCCTCGGTAACGTCAAGACACAACAATGCCCCTGACATTTCTACCGTCTCTGTCAATCCAACTTGCAAGCCGGCATTATCATATCCTTCCTGCAAGGGCAGAGGCGCGTAATGTTCAAGGGCATCAACTACTTGTTTTATTTTCACGCTCCTATGTATATTTTAAATGGCATCGTCCCACTGCTAAGTAATCTTGCAGACTTAGGATGCGCCTGTTTATTCATGTTTTAGATTGCAAAGTTACGCATTTCTTTGCGATTTAGCTCATATTATTGCTTCCGTTTAATTTTTTTTAATATAAAAAGTCACAAGACTGTAGATTTTCCAAAAATATTAATGATAAAGGTACCAAGTTATATATTTTTTTATTATTTTTGCATCCAAATTCAAACAATCATCGATGCTTCCACATCTAAAAGCGGACGCATCCTCTAAAAGTATAGCTTATGTACAATTCCACATTGCCATCCCCCTATGTGCTCCCTGCAGAATGGGAACCACAGAGTGCCATCATGCTGACTTGGCCACATGACAATACCGATTGGAAGCCATATCTGCCGCAGATTACCAATACGTATATCGAATTGGCAGACATCATCACTCACTATGAGCATTTGCTCGTAGCCACTCCAGACATAAACAGTACCTGGTATGACTTGCACGACCGTCTCTCACCCGAGCAAATGGACAAAATCCATCTATACGAAGTAGACAGCAACGATACCTGGGCACGCGACCACGGACCAATAACCTTGGTCCTCAGAAAGAAGCAGAACACATGGATGGTTCCTATCAGATTACTAGACTTCAAGTTTAATGGCTGGGGAGAGAAATTCAGATGGGAAAAGGACAATGCTATCAATCTACAATTGTACTATAAGGCAGTCTTCAACGCCGACTTGGAAAACCACCAAGGTTTCGTTCTTGAAGGTGGAAGCATTGAAAGCGATGGAAAAGGTACACTTTTCACTACTTCCCAGTGCCTCCTAGCCCCTCATCGCAACCAACCCCTTAGCCGAGAAGACATCGACCACCTACTCAAGACATTTTTCAATCTCCGACAGGTGGTTTGGCTAGACCATGGCAATCTCATCGGAGACGACACCGACGGACATATCGACACCATCGTCAGAGTGGCTCCTCACGATACCCTATTATATGTAGGATGCGATGATACCGAAGATGAGCAATATGAAGATTTCCAAGCTTTGGAAAAACAGCTAAAAGGACTTTTCACCTTCGAGGGGTATCCATATAGGCTGCTCAAGCTTCCTATGCCAGACCCAATCTTTGACAATGGAGAACGTCTTCCTGCAACCTACGCCAATTTCCTCATTCTCAACAAGGCGGTCATCTATCCGACCTACAACCAACCCGAGAAAGACGAAGAGGCAAGGCGACAGATACAACTAGCCTTCCCCGACAGAGACATCATCGGGGTAGACTCTCGCACCATCGTCCGACAGCATGGCAGCATTCATTGCCTCACCATGCAACTACCAGAGGGTGCCATCAGGGGAAGCCATTACCAATACCCTAGTCCTTCCTTGTGGCAATCGTGAGACTTTCCCAACACAAAACAAACATCAAGCTAGAATAATATTCTTTAAAACATAAAATCACAGTTTTCTAAACGTAGAAATGAAACTCGGACTTTTACAACTCCATATTACGGCAGACATAGCCGACAACAAGACTCGCCTCGCAGAGGGGATAGTCGACCTAGCCCATCGTGGCGCAGAGCTTATCATACTGCAAGAGCTACATAACACACTATATTTCTGCCAGGTAGAGGACGTGAGCAACTTCGACCTCGCAGAGCCCATACCTGGACCCTCGACTGACTTTTACGGCAAGCTGGCGAAAGACCTCGGCGTGGTCATCGTCACCTCCCTCTTCGAGCGTCGTGCCCCTGGTCTCTACCACAACACGGCGGTAGTCATCGAAAAAGATGGAAGCATCGCAGGCAAGTATCGCAAGATGCACATCCCCGACGACCCAGCCTACTACGAGAAGTTCTACTTCACACCAGGCGACCTCGGATTCCATCCGATACAGACTTCGGTGGGCAAGCTAGGCGTATTGGTGTGTTGGGACCAGTGGTACCCAGAGGCAGCTCGCCTGATGGCCCTGCAAGGAGCGGATATTCTCATCTACCCTACCGCCATCGGCTATGCCACCTACGATACCGAGGAAGAGCAGCAGCGACAGCGTGAGGCTTGGACTACCGTGATGCGAGGCCATGCCGTGGCCAATGGC
Source organism: Bacteroidaceae bacterium (assembly GCA_963660215.1). Taxonomy (GTDB): domain Bacteria; phylum Bacteroidota; class Bacteroidia; order Bacteroidales; family Bacteroidaceae; genus Prevotella. Next base: position 18,970 of record CAVKXW010000027.1, read on the forward strand.
TTGCCTGTGGTGGCGGTGAACAGAGTGGGCTTCGAGCCAGACCCTAGCGGTCAGACCGACGGCATCCAGTTCTGGGGCAGCAGCTTCGTGGCAAGTCCACAGGGCGAGCTCCACTATCGCGCGAGCGACAACGAGGAAGAGAGCCTAGTCATCGACATCGACCTGAAGCACAGCGAGGACGTGCGCCGCTGGTGGCCATTCCTCCGCGACCGCCGCATCGACGAATACGGCAATATCACAAAAAGATTCATCGATTAAATAATGTCTCGCAGATTATGCAGATAAGCTAAGCTTATACTAAAAAAAATCTGCGTTATCTGCGAAATCTGCGAGAGACTTAAAAACAGGATAATGGAAAATTTGGAAGTGATGGTGGTTTTGTTCATCATCGTGGTATTAGGTTACGTCGCCTGCAAGCTGGGATATATGGGCGACAAGTTTGACAAGGCTCTTTCTGCTATCGTAGTAGACATCACCTGCCCGCTGTTGGTGCTATCATCGGTCATGGGCGACGAACTGCCCGACCGCACGCTCATCCTCCCCTTGGTGGGAGTGGGATTCCTCACCTACATCATCTTGCTGGTGTTCGGATTCTGGGTGCCACGCCTCATCAGCAAGAACCACGACGACCAGGGCATGATAGGCTTCGCCCTGATGTTTGCCAACGTGGGGTTCATCGGCTACCCTATCGTAGCGAGCATCTTCGGTCCGAAGGCTGTCTTCTACGCCGCCCTGCTCAACGTGCCCAACACGTTCTTTATCTTCACCGCAGGCGTAATGCTTATCAAGGGCGAATACAGCATCAAGCAGTTTAATCCGAAGGTACTGCTGAGCCCTGCGATGATAGGTGCGTTCATCGCCGCCATCCTCGTGGCACTGGGCGTACACACCCCCGACATCATCGCCCGACCTGTCACGATGGTAGGAAACATCACCGTGCCTGCCGCCCTGATGATTATCGGCAGTTCGATGGCAAAGTTGCCCATCAAGGAGATTATCGGCTCGCCGAAGGTCTACGTAGCCTCCGTGCTTCGTCTGGTCGTGGTGCCGCTATCGGTATATTTCCTCTTCAAGGTATGTGGCGTGAGTGCGCTCATCAACGAGGTGAACACGGTGGTCATCGCCATGCCAGTGGCAAGCTTCGGCACGATGTTCTGCCTGAAATACGGCAGAAATCCGTCGCTCATCACCGAGATGACATTCATTACTACGCTCGGAAGTATCATCACCATTCCGCTCATCACACTATTATTTGGTTAAAGCCCCGAGAACTAACAAAAGAAAGAATCAGCCTTTGTATTGAGAAAAATTCTCTCAAAACAAGGGCTGATTCCTTTTTTTTCATTACCTTTGCAACAAAAACCAATAAAGCAAGAAATGAACTTCAGAACTTTGCTGCTTGCCATAGCCCTTGGCGGCATAACTTACCAGACAAACGCATCTCCGATAGAACACCTCGGCGACAGATATATCGTACACGTACCCGAACTAGACCTCAGAGGCGACGAGTCGCTCATGGACATCCTCATGATGTGCCCCGATGTCATCACGCTCGACGGCAGAACCACCCTTAGTGGCGACCCATTGGCTAATTTATATGGCAGATACGTCATCCGCTTCGACAACGTGGAGTACGGTCTCGACTACAACACCCTGCTCCACAACCTCAAGGCCAGGGAGATAGAGAAGATACAGGTATGCCTGCACACCGAGGTAATGAAGGGAAGCGGAAGCCAAAAGAAAGTCATCGACATCAAACTGCGCAAGGACGTGGATTCCATCAAGGGACTCGATGGCTCCTATTATGCCGAGGGCAACAATGACAAGGGAGCCTCTGGCGAGAAAATTTCGGGGAGACAGGGATTCTTCGGCGATACCTACGGCGGAGCGGAAAGCATCACCAGCGTGAGATACCATGGCGACAAGCTACGCCTTCTCACCCATCTGGAGGGCAATATGCAGCTCTCCGCCACTGACGGCGCACCAACCAATCATCGCAGCCACGAGGGAGCCAAGATGAATATGGTTTGGGACATCACTTCCAACGACAACTTGGAAATCACTGCCACACAGACCTATACACGCAATCGCTTATCGAACAATCCTGCCGACTACGAGCGATATTACGGCGTAGAGCTCAACTATCTGCGCACTCTTGCCAAAAATGGTGCCAGTATGCTTGTCACCCTTGCCACAGTTCACACCAACGATAATGGAAAGAGAAAATTAAACCTTGACATCGAGAATGAGACAGCGGATTACCGCAACCGTTCGACCTCACCGAATACCATTCTGGAATTCAACTTTCCATTACTCACTCAGAACCTTTGGATTACGGCAGGATTCGAGGGCGGACACACTATCGACGAAGACTGCGTCATGCAGCAAACCGACCACTCCAACTACGGCGACTTCTATGCGCAAGCCGACCTGAAGCTAGGCAAATGGGGCTTTATGGCTGGCGACCGCTATCGACTGGCTAACTCCACGCACTATAACGCCTATACGCTGAGTGCCTACCATCACTTCGACGAGCGCCGCACCCTGCAAGCCACCTTCAGTCAGCAGTTCTGCAATGCCGTATGGCATAATGTAAACGAAAGTCCTGTATACGTGGCAGAGCTGAAGAGCACCTATACCCCCAAGAAGTTGATGCTCAGCACAGTGATACGCTACATCAGCCAAGACACCTACGAGGGAAAAATTAACACCTTCAACTTTGGTAATACCCTCTTCTGGCACATCGGTATGCTCAGGCTCACAGCTGGCATCAGCAGCTACAAGGAAGAGTTCAAGAAAAGCAAGGCTTACGAGGATGAGAACTACACAAGAGGAAATAATAAAACGAGCGATAGCGACAGCAAGATAAAATCCCAGTATTTCGTCTTCAAGCTAGCCCCTCAACTCTCCTTGCCTAGCAACTGGCGACTTACCTCCACCTTGCTTTGGAGTACCCATCGCAGCAAGGAGAGCCTAGCCTATGCCCCTGCCAACCTCTATGCCGAGGCTGCCGTCTACAAGACCATAGGCAGGCACTGGCTCTTGGAGGCTCGCTATCACGACATCGCCACTCAGCACTTGGGCAACCGTGCCGCCACCATCGGCTGCACCTACTATTTCTAAGGAGTCTTCTTCGAGAGCGGTTAGAGGCTTTATCGAAGTTCAAAAGGATAATCATACAACATAAATAAAATTATAAGAGAGAATACGACAATGGAACAAAGAACAGAAGAAAGCAAAATAAAAAATGAAAAGAGAGTGGTATCACCGAACCCATCCATTTCGGTGATACCGCTCGCCGTGCTCATCGCCCTCATCGTGGTGGTGGTCAACCTTTTCCCCGACGATGCCCTGGCAGGTGCCTCGCAAGTAGCCCTTATGATTGCCACTGCCGTATGCGTGGCACTCGGCATGGCGGTCTATAAGATGCCTTGGAGCATCTTCGAGGATAAAATCAAGAGCACCGTGGGCGACGCAGGCGTGAGCATTCTCATCCTGCTTCTCATCGGCATGATGTCGGCTACGTGGATGATAAGCGGCGTAGTGCCTACGCTGATATATTATGGTGTGCAAATCATGTCGCCTACCTTCTTCCTGCCTTGCGCCTGCATCATCAGCAGTATCATTTCCATCATGACAGGCACTTCGTGGACTACCATCGCCACCATCGGCATCGCCCTGATGGGTATCGGCGACGCACTCGGCATCCCCTCGCCTTACACCGCAGGAGCCATCATATCGGGTGCTTACTTCGGCGACAAGCTATCGCCAATGAGCGATACCACCGTGCTGGCCTCCAGCATCGCTGGCGCCGACCTCTTCGTACATATCCGCTACATGCTCTACACCACGGTGCCAAGCATCCTGCTCTCCTTGCTCATCTATCTCGTCATCGGACTCTGCTACGACAGCAAGCCTGTGGAGATTACCCAGTATCTCACCGGTCTCGACCATGGCTTTACGATTTCTCTCTGGACGATGCTCGTGCCAGCCTTCACCGCTTGGCTCATCTATCGCAAGACGCCATCGCTCATCACGCTCCTCCTCTCCGCCCTCTCCGCTTGCATCTGCGCCCTCATCCTCCAGCCAGAGGTACTGATGAAGATAGCGGGCGAGACCGAGATTACAGCCAAGAGCCTCTTCGAGGGAATCATGACCACCTGCTACACCAAGACGCAAGTGGACTGTGGCATGGCTAGCATCAACGACCTCGTAGCCACACGAGGTATGGCTGGTATGCTCAACACCATTTGGCTCATCCTTTGCGCCATGTGTTTCGGCTCGTGCATGGTGGCGAGCGGTATGCTCCACGCCATCACCAAGATGCTATTGAAGAGCATCCATAGCACCGTGTCCTTGGTTTGCTCTACCGTGACATCGGGCGTGCTCCTCAACCTCGTAATGGGCGACCAATTCCTCTCCATCATCATGAATGCCAGCATCTACAAGGACGAGTATGCTGCCCGTGGCTATAAGCCAGAACTGTTGAGTCGAAGCACGGAAGACTCAGCCACCGTTACCTCTGTGCTGGTGCCTTGGACGGCGTGCGGCATGACGCAGAGCACGGTGCTCGGCATCCCCACATTGGTCTACCTGCCCTTCTGCTTCTTCAATATCATCAGTCCGCTGATGAGTTGTCTGGTGGCGATACTCGGCTTCGTTCCGAAGCCTGAGCCAAAGGAAGGCTTTTCAGAATAAACCACACAAAAACATTCAAAAGAAACAACTATAAAAAACTCAAATAAAGGCTTTATCTGATGGAATCCTTATCCACAGATAAAGCCTTTTAACTTTCTTTTGCCAAAACAGAAGCAAGTTTTTCCTTTCTTCCTTATTTTATAGGCAGACGAACGGAAGAAGCTAACAAGGAGCGCTCTAGCTTCCCCCTCCCACTATCGTCTGAAACTATTGACGTGAAGTCTTTTGCAAGGAGGAAGCTTCAAAAAAAGAAGAATTCAAGTCATAGAATAAAAAAGGAAAATAAATATAGAATAAAAGAAAGGAACAATAATTATGAGAAAATTGAGATTCAACAAGATGTTGCTGGCAATGGCGATGTGCCTGTCGGCTTTCACCTTCCAGTCGTGCGATACCGACGATGACAACTGGCAGCAGAACTTGCCAAACGCATTGGTAACAGTGAAACAGAACGGCGATGCCACTTACCTGCAACTCGACGACAACACCACCCTGCTCGCCAAGAACCTCAACAAGCATCCATTCGGAGGCAAGCAAGTACGTGCCTTGGTCAACTACTCTACGACCAACGAGCAGAGCAACCTATACAACCAGGTGGTCAACGTAAACTGGATAGACAGCATCCTGACCAAGAAGCCAGTGCCTACCCTCGCTACCACTGAGGAAAACGACACTAAATATGGCAACGACGAGGTTGACATCGTGCGCGACTGGGTGACCGTGGCAGAGGACGGTTACCTCACCCTTCGCTTCCGTGCTTTCTGGGGAGGAGTGCAGCCACATTACATCAACCTCGTGACAGGCGTGAACCCAGAGAATCCTTACGAGGTAGAGCTTCGCCACAACCAGAATGGCGACCCTCAGTATCGTCTGGGCGATGCCCTGGTGGCCTTCGACCTCAACGATGCCCTGCCCGACACAGAGGACAAGACTGTGAAGCTCACCATCCGCTGGAAGTCAACCAATGGCGACAAGAAGGTGGAGTTCGACTACTGCTCTCGCAAGGCCATCGCTAGTCCGCAGATGCTCAACGGCTTCACTAAGCCAACTTTCAATAACATAAAGTAACTTTTTATGACTCTCTATGGGGGATTGCTATCGAAAAGAGATTAGCAATCCCTCTTTTTTATACGTGACTTAGAAAAAGTGTTTTGCAAAGAAATAGTAGAAAAGTAAAAAACATAAAAGAACAAAAAAATCCTTGCAAAGTTACGACTTTCCCGATAAAAAGTCGTAACTTTGCCCTATGACAGTAACACTTATCATTTTAATCTTGACCGTAGCCTCCTTCATCTGGGGCAAGGTGAGAGCCGACATCGTGGCACTCACCTCGCTGGCTGCGCTCCTCATCTTCGGAATCCTTACGCCAGCGGAAGCCCTGGCAGGTTTCTCATCCCCTATCGTAGTGATGATGATAGGCCTCTTCGTGGTGGGCGGCGCCATCATGCAGACAGGGCTCGCCAAACTCACGGGCAACAAGCTCATGGCTCTGTCGCACGGCAACGAGACCGCCACCTTCCTACTCGTGATGATCGTAACCTCCGTCATCGGAGCCTTCGTTAGCAACACAGGCACTGTGGCCCTCATGATGCCTATCATCATGAGCATCGCAGCCTCATCGGGCTTGCAGTCCTCACGTCTCTTGATGCCCCTCGCCTTCGCAGGAAGCCTCGGCGGAATGCTCACCCTCATCGGTACACCGCCCAACCTCGTCATCGACGAGACCCTCACCGAGGCTGGCTATGAGCCGCTAGCCTTCTTCTCCTTCCTGCCCATCGGTGTCATCGTGCTCGCCATCGGCATCATCGTATTGTTGCCGTTGAGCCGCCTCTTCCTAAACAAGAACAACGGCAATGGCAAGAAGGGAAAGAAGACTAAGTCGCTCAACGACCTCGTGGACGAATACCAGTTGCTAGACAACCTGTATCGCTACGTGGTGCCAGCCAAGAGCGAGATGATAGGCAAGACGCTCAAGCAGCTCGATGCCCAGCGACGCTACGGCATCAGCGTCATCGAGATACGCAATGAGAAAACCTCCCGACTCGGACTGATGAAGGACGTAAACCAGCACATGCCTTGGAGCGACAGCGTGATACAGGAGGAAGACATCCTCTACCTGATGGGCAAGCAGGATGCCATCCAGCAGATAGCCGCCGACTACTCGCTGAAACGCATCAAGAACGTGAAGATAGATTTCTATGACCTCGGACTAGCGGAAATCGTGGTGATGCCTACCTCCCAACTCGTAGGCTTGCCTATCAAGGAACTGCGCCTGCGCAATCGCTTCGGCATCAACATCCTCGGCATCAAGCGTGAGAACGAATACATCACCGAGGGCATCATCGACCGCAAGCTGCACAAGGGCGACGTGCTCCTCGTACAGAGCACGTGGAAGAACCTGAGCCGCATCAACAGCGACAGCAACAACTGGGTGGTGCTCGGACAGCCAGAGAAGTCTGCCGACAAGGTGCTCCTCGACTACAAGGCACCAGTGGCAGCCCTCATCATGCTCCTGATGGTGGCGATGATGGTGTTCGATTTTATCCCTGTGGCACCTGTCACGGCAGTCATCATCGCTGGTTTGCTCACCGTCTTCACAGGTTGTTTCCGTAACGTGGAGGCAGCCTACAAGACCATCAACTGGGAGAGCATCGTGCTGATAGCCGCCATGATGCCGATGTCCACCGCCTTGGAGAAGACAGGAGTCTCTGCCATGGTATCGCAGGCATTGGTGGACAACCTCGGTGCGCTGGGTCCTACGGCACTCTTGGCAGGCATTTACTTTACTACCTCCCTGCTCACGATGTTCATCAGCAACACCGCCACCGCCGTATTGATGGCACCAATCGCCTTGGTAGCGGCGCAGCAGCTTGGCGTCAGTCCATACGCCTTCCTCTTCGCCGTTACCTTGGGAGCCAGCATGTGCTTCGCCTCCCCGTTCTCCACGCCACCTAACGCCCTGGTGATGCAGGCAGGACAGTACACTTTTATGGACTACATCAAGGTAGGTTTGCCCTTGCAGATTATCATCGGCATCGTGATGACCTTCGTTTTGCCGCTCCTCTTCCCATTCTAATTGAGGAGAGGTATGATTGAAATAACGCCGCAGATTTTGCGGCGTTTTTCGTAAGATAATGCCGCAAAAGATAAAAAACAGGCAGAAAACTTTATGCCAATCTCATGTCGTACGACTACCCTTGCTATAGTTGTACGACATGAGATGGTATAAACGTACGACATGAAGGTGCATAGT
>CAVKXW010000028.1:0-7106 GCA_963660215.1 Bacteroidaceae bacterium
AGCGCAACTCCCTGCTGCTCTTCATGGTACCGGGCGACACCGACGACATCAAGAAAGAATATGAGGTGCTCCTTGGCGAACTGAAGAACTTTAATCCAGAGATGCTCGACAAGCATCGTGTGCTCGCCATCACCAAGTGCGACCTCCTCGACGACGAGCTCATCGAGATGCTCAAGGAAACATTGCCTACCGACCTGCCTGTGGTCTTTATCTCATCTGTGACGGGACAGGGCATCCAAGAACTGAAGGATGTGCTGTGGAAAGAACTGAATTCTGAGAGCAATAAGCTCCAGGAGATTACTGCGGAAGACACCCTCGTGCATCGTGACAAGGATATGTCTAGATTCCAACAGGAGTTGGCTGCCGAGGGCGAGGATGTCGTGGAATATATCGACGAAGATGAAATCGAAGATGTTGACGACCTCGATGATTTCGAGTACGAATAAAATATGATCAAGGAATATCAAGTTGCCATAGGTGTCAAGGCTTTCTCTACCACTCGCAAGGGGGGCGTGAGCATTGGCAATTACGGCGAATTCAATATCAATGAGTATAGTGGCGACAACGTCGAGCACGTGGCTCAGAACCGCAAGGCGCTCGCAGCCGAACTAGGCATCAGCGAAGACCATCTCATCATACCTCATCAAGTGCACGGAGTGGAGATACGGCAGATAGCAGGTGAGTATCTTTCGATGCCAAAGAACATCCGTAAGACAATGCTCGAAGGCGTGGATGCCGTGATGACCAACCAAACGGGTATCTGCGTGGGTGTTTCTACTGCCGACTGCATCCCAGTGTTGCTCTACGATGAGGAGCATCATGCCGTGGCTGCCATCCATGCGGGATGGAGGGGTACCTTGGCTCGCATCGTACACAAGACCCTACAGGAGATGGCTTTCGCCTATCAGACAGACCCGAAGAAACTGAAGGCTGTGATAGGGCCAGGAATCTCGCTCGACAATTTCGAGGTGGGCGACGAGGTGTATGAGGCATTCGAGCAGGCAGCTTTCCCTATGGAAGAGATTGCCGAGCGTAAGGAGAAGTGGCATATAGACTTGCCTCTTTGCAACAAACTTACGCTAGAGCGGAGTGGAGTGCTAGCTCAAAACATTCACGATTGTGGCATCTGTACTTATCTGCACAGCGACGAGTTTTTCTCGGCTCGCAAACTGGGCATACAGAGCGGCCGCATCTATACCGCCATCATGCTAGAGAAATAAAAAATATATAGATAATCAATTTAGGATAACATCCATTTCTTTCTTTTCTAAGTGACATTGGGAGAGGAAGGAATGGATGTTTGTCGTTATATATAAAGGTTGAGAATATGAACAAGAAAATGATGAAGCATAGCTTGGGATTGCTGGTGGCGTCGGGCATGATGCTCTTGTCGCTCAGCAGCTTTATGCCAGCCAAGAATGTCTTTACTGCCGCCGAACAGCAGCAGGTGAGCATCGCTACACCAGGGCTCTTTGCCCAAAGTCAGGCATTCAATGTCGACTTCAAGATATTCCGTGCCAAGGAATACTCGTTTCCCCTGCCTGTGGGCAAGGCAAGCTTGGTGAACGCCAATAGCGTGATGCGCATCTCCACCACCAAGGGCGATGCGGTGAAGGCAATGTTCGACGGCTATGTGCGACTCTCGCGCAAGACCGAGTCGATGGGCAATGTCATCGTCGTGCGACACGACAACGGGCTGGAGACGGTCTACGCCAACAATGCCGAGAACCTCGTCAAGGTGGGTGCTCGTGTGGATGCAGGGCAGACCATCGCCATCGTGGGAACCAAGGACGGCGAGACTTATTGCGACTTCTCGATGATGGTGAACGGTGCTCGCATCAATCCTGAGACCCTCGTGGAGTTGAAGAGCCACAAGCTACGCCGCCAGACCGTGCAGTTCCGCAAGTCGGGCAGCAGGATAGTTGTCTCTGTGATAGGAGGCAAGGACTCTTCGATGGGGCGTTCCGCCGATGGCAAGGTCGCTAAAGCCGACGGACTGACGCTCGACCCCGACGAGGTAAACGATCCCTTTACCATCACCAATACCTTCCGCCTCGACCTAGAGAAGATTGAGGCGAAGGCGTGGGCTTACCCATTGCCAGGTGCTCACGTCATCAGCCCATACGGAGGCAAGCGTCGCCATTCGGGTGTAGACCTTAAGACTCGCCCTAACGACGAGATCGTGGCAGCATTCGATGGTGTGGTGGTTGCGTCGGGACCGTTCTACGGTTACGGCAATTGCATCCGCATCCAGCATGCCTATGGCTTGGAGACGCTCTATAGCCATCAGTCGAAGAATATGGTCAAGAAGGGCGACAAGGTGAAGGCTGGTCAAGTAATCGGCTTGACGGGACGCACCGGTCGTGCCACCACTGAGCACCTTCACTTCGAGGTCAGCTTTGGCGGTCGCCGCCTGGACCCAGCCATTATCTTCGATCATTCGGGGCATAAGCTCAAGCCTGTAACCTTGCGTTTGACCAAGGGGCAGGGCGTAAAAAGTCAGAAGAATTAACAAGAATGGCTACATTGCCACCTGATAAAGGCCACCCGTTGCCGCTGTCATTCTTGCCCTTCGCAACGAACACTTTCACCCTTCGCAACGAGCATCCACACCCACAACGATGGGTATTCCTGCCCTAAACTACGAGTAACTTTGCCCGAAACTGCGGGTAAATCTACCCGAATGCGTCGGGTAAAAGTGCCCAAGGCTTCGGGTAACTTTGGGCAAAGCTTGTAGTTAGGAGATTTGACCATAGAAACAGATGGCAATGTGTGGTGGCAAGTGGCATCAAGTGGTAGCAAACTTTTAGTTGCTGCCACACCTTATGTTTTAATTGTCAGCTAGTTATCACGCATTGTGGTAGCAGTGACAGGAAAATTAAGAAAAATAATTTTAATAATACTAGCTTTTGGTGAGAAAGTTTCGGAAAAATAGCTTAAGCATCATAAAGTATCATAAAAAAAGTAAGGTAGCTGTTTGACAGCAATACCTTACTTTTTTCTTTTGTATTATAATTTTTACTTCTTCTGTGATTTACGGTTGGCACGTTGTTGGCGATACTTGGCTTTTTGGCGCGCAGAACCGCTTCCGTGGGCACCAGTAATGTATTTCTTCTTCTTCGCCTTGGTCTTCACCTTGTCGTCGTTGTCCTTTTTCGGACCGCCGCCGCCCTTGAAGACCATGCCGCCCATGATGATGTCGTCTATGTCACTCATATATTTATTGAATTAGTGGTGGAACAGGCGAACGTGGGTGAATGCCATGGCGATGCCATACTTGTCGCAGGTCTCGATGACATTGTCATCACGGATAGAGCCGCCAGCCTCGGCGATATACTCCACACCACTCTTGTGTGCACGCTCGATGTTGTCTCCGAATGGGAAGAAAGCATCGCTACCTACAGACACACCCTTGTTCTGGGCTATCCAAGCCTTCTTCTCCTCACGTGTCAGAGGCTCAGGCTTCTCGGTGAAGAACTGCTCCCATACGCCGTCTTGCAAAACATCCTCCCACTCATCGGAGATGTATACGTTGATGGTGTTGTCACGGTCGGCACGGCGAATCTTCTCCTTGAAAGGCAGGTTCATCACCTTAGGGCACTGGCGAAGCCACCATTCGTCGGCCTTGTTGCCAGCCAGTCGGGTACAGTGGATGCGGCTTTGCTGACCGGCACCAATACCGATTGCCTGACCATCCTTTACGTAGCATACAGAGTTGCTCTGGGTATACTTCAGTGTGATGAGCGAGATGATGAGGTCGCGCTTCGCCTCGTCGCTGAAAGTCTTGTTCTTGGTAGGGATGTCCTCGAAAAGGGCTGGGTCGTCCAGCTTCACCTCGTTGCGTCCCTGCTCGAAGGTTACGCCGAACACCTGCTTGTGCTCGATAGGCGCAGGCACATAGTCTGGGTCTATCTGGATAACGCAGTAAGTACCCTTGCGCTTCGCCTTCAGTACCTCGATGGCCTCTGGGGTATAGCCTGGGGCGATGACTCCATCGCTCACCTCACGCTTGATGAGCAGGGCGGTAGCCTCGTCGCAAACATCGCTCAGGGCAACAAAGTCGCCGTAAGAGCACATGCGGTCGGCGCCACGGGCACGAGCATAGGCGCAAGCCAATGGAGAGAGCTCGAAATTCACGTCGTCTACGAAGTAAATCTTCTTCAGCGTGTCGCTCAGAGGCAAACCGATGGCTGCGCCTGCTGGAGAAACGTGTTTGAAACTAGCGGCGGCTGGCATTCCTGTGGCAGCCTTCAGTTCCTTGACGAGCTGCCAAGAGTTGAAGGCATCCAGGAAATTGATGTAGCCAGGACGACCGTTGATTACTTCGATAGGGAGTTCCCTTCCGTCGTCCATATAGATGCGGGAAGGTTTCTGATTTGGATTACATCCGTACTTAAGTGCTAATTCTTTCATCTTGTAAGAAATAATTTAGAATTTTGCTGCAAAAATACAATTTTTTTATGGTAAAAACAAAAATAGTGGGCAAAAAGTTATCCAAATTCAAAAGAAATGTGTACTTTTGCTGCCAGTTAGTAAATATGTTATGATTGTGTTATGAAACAGGATTTGAAGATACTTGCCGAGCACATAGAGAAGAAAATAGGCAAGGCGCACGTTTTCCATAAGATGTGGGATGTGCTGAAGGGAAAAGAAAAACCTTCGCGCCAAACATTAGACCGTCTGGCTTTATTGGCAGGCTTTCAGAGTTGGGCTGATTTTCAAGGGGCTCTTCATGGTACGGATGATGGTTTGGTCAATTATAGTGCAGGTGAATAAATGATAGAAATGCCATCTTTCGTCTAGAAAAGATGAGCGTAGAGTAAAAGGGGATTAGGTCATGCGACCCAATCCCCTTTTTCAATCTAATTCTTAAACAGGTTTCCTAAGAAATTACTCAGCGTTCTTGGCTACAGTCTTCTTCTCAGCGATACGAGCCTTCTTACCTGTAAGGTTACGCAAGTAATACAACTTAGCGCGACGTACCTTACCACGCTTGTTCACCTCGATAGAGTCGATAGCTGGTGACTCGATAGGGAAGATACGCTCTACACCTACTGTACCAGACATCTTGCGAACTGTGAAACGCTTCTTGTCACCGTGACCAGAAATCTTGATGACTACACCACGATAGAGCTGGATACGCTCCTTAGTACCCTCGACGATTTTGTAAGCGACTGTGATAGTGTCACCTGACTTGAACTCAGGGAACTTCTTGCCGGTTGCAAATGCTTCTTCAGCAACTTTAATCAAATCCATTGTTTGTATAAAATTAAAAATTGTTTGTCGTTCCAACGCAACATGGACTAGGGCAACACTTCTGCCCAGACAACAGCGGTTACGCCGAAAAGCGGGTGCAAAGTTACGACTTTTTCTTGTATCTCACAAATTTTCAAGCACTTTCTTTCAATTTCACGCAGATTTTTTATTTTCTTTAATGCTGTCATTGAATTTTCTTGCAGATTTCGCAGATTTCGCAGATATATTTCGTACCTTTGCAGCCAGATAATAAAATGATGGTATGAAGAAAGAATACAGAATGAAAATCGTGCTGGCATCGACGGCGATGCTGATGATGCCAAGCCTAGCCTTAGCCCAAAAGTATAAGGTGGCGAAGGTGGAGAGAACTCGAATATTGATGGACAAGAGTTGGGATGCGCAGCCAGATGCTGAGGCAGCCAAGTTTATCGCTCCTTACAAGAATAAGGTGGATAGCATCATGGGACCTGTGGTGGGTGACATCTCTCACGACATGACTCGCCATCGCCCGGAGAGCGAGTTGAGCAACTTGCTCAGCGACATCCTCGTATGGGGTGGAAAGGCTTTCGGTGAGGCTCCCGTCTTCTCCGTGTACAACATGGGTGGAATTCGCTCCAACCTCGCCAAAGGAAAGGTGACTGTGGGCGATGTCAACGACATGGCTCCTTTCGAGAACAAGATTTGCTTCCTCACGCTAACAGGCGAGAAGGTGCTGGAACTCTTCCAGCAGATAGCCCATCGTGGAGGCGAGGGAGTGAGCCATGCCGTGCGCATGGTCGTATCTAGGGATGGACATCTCAAGAGCGTTACCCTGGATGGCGAGCCTGTCGAACCAACCAAGACTTACCGTGTTGCCACGCTCGACTATCTCGCCGAGGGCAATGACCATCTGGAGGCTTTCAAGAGTGGTACCGACGTGGTATCTCCAAAACAGAAGGAGAACAATGTGCGCTACATCATCATGGATTATTTCCGTGAGAAAGCGAAGCAGGGAGAGGTCGTGAGTTCGAAAATAGAAGGAAGATGTGTAATAGAATAAGCAGCGTTATGAAGAAATATATATTGTCTATAATCATGTGCGTTTGTGCCATGAATGCGATGGCGCAAAAGAAATTGGTGATACTCCATACCAACGACACGCACTCTTGCGTGATGCCTATCAATCCTAACCTCGCTGATACGGCGATGGCAAATCGTGGCGGTTATCTCCGTCGGGTAGCTATGGTTAAGGAGGAACGCAGGCAGGATCCAGACCTCTTGCTCTTTGACAGCGGTGACTTCTCACAAGGTTCGCCTTACTATTCGCTCTTCAAGGGCGATGTGGAGGTAGGACTGATGAACGAGATGAAGTATGACGCTGCCACCATCGGTAACCATGAGTTTGACTTCGGCATCGACAACATGGTGCGTATCTTTAAGATGGCGAAGTTCCCGATAGTTTGTTGCAACTATGATTTCACGGGCACACCGCTCGCCGACGTCGTGAAGCCCTACACCATCATCAAGCGCAAGGGACTGAAGATAGGTGTTTTTGGTCTTTGCCCAGAGCTAGCAGGATTGGTAAGCGAAGCCAACTATGGCTGCATCAAGTATCTAGACCCTATCGAGAAGGGCAAGGAGATGGCTGAGTATCTGAAGAAAAAGGAGAAGTGCGATATCATCATCTGCCTCTCTCACCTAGGTTGGAACATCGACGGCATCGATGATACGGAACTCGTGCCTGGCACCCGATACATCGACCTCGTGCTCGGCGGTCATAGTCACACCTATTTCAAGCAGTTGAAATACTTGAAGAATCTCGATGGCAAGCCAGTGCCGGTAGACCAGAACGGCAAGAGTGCCATCTGGGT
>CAVKXW010000028.1:7349-26919 GCA_963660215.1 Bacteroidaceae bacterium
TAGAAGTCGTAGTATCTGTCGTGACCTTCCACCTTCAAGCGGAGTGTGCCTGGCTTGATGAACGCAGAGGCTATCAGGGCATTGTTCTTCTCGGCACGAGTCAGGGTAAGGGCTAGCTTGCCATTGAGCATCGTCTTTCCTAACACGATGTTGTAATCCTCCTTCTGGAGAAGGGCGATGCCTGCGATGTCCTTGTCGTTGCGAGGAGTGAAGTCGAGAGAAGTCTCGGCTGTAAAGGTGCCGTGCTGCTGGCGAACCCAGAGCGCAGACATCGCATCTTTCTGATATACATTGCCAGATAAGAGTTCAAACTTCAACTTGCCATCTGCTACCGTGTAACAGTCTACCTTGTCGCGCAGGAACATCCAACGAGGATTTAAGTCCTTTAGCCCTGCTGTATTTTGGCTTGCCTCGAAGTTGTCCGTATAACTGAAGTTTCCAGAGAACTCATTCTTCTCGGCTGGCTTCAGTCCTGCTTTTTCATCGACTGAAGATATTGGAGTGTTCTTGGCGAGAATCTCTGGCCATCCATCCTTCCACGTCACAGGCAGGAGATAAGTGTCGCGACCAGTGTTGTACATATCCTCCTCGTATGGACGGCAACCGAGGAACACAGCCCACCAGTTGCCCTTGCCGTCTTCTACCAAGTCGGCATGACCTGCAGAGGACACAGGGTCCTTGCGGTTAGGGTCGAGACCTGTGCGCTGGGTAAGGATAGGGTTGTTAGGACATTCCTCCCAAGGCCCCATCGGGTTCTTGGAACGCAAGATGACCTCGCTGTGCCAAGCACCAGTGCCGCCCTCGGCACACATCAGATAGTAGAACTTTCCCTTCTTGAACATGTGAGGTCCCTCAATCCAGATAGGACGAGCCTCCACATGGGTTCCGCCACGCAGCACCTCCTTGAAGTCGCCCTTGATGGAGTCGCCCTTCACGTCGAACTCGAAGCATCGGATGGCACGCTGGCCCTCGTAATCGGCTTTGCCTACAACTGGTGCGTTGTGTACGATGTAGCCCTTGCCATTGTCGTCGAAGAAGAAACTTGGGTCGATGCCATCTATCTTGCGTAGATAGATAGGCTCGCTCCATCCCTTCGAAGGGTCTTTCGACTTCACGTAGAAGTTGCCTGCCCCCACGTTGGTGGTAATCATATAAAAAGTCTTGTTCTTCTTGTTGTAGCTGATGGCTGGGGCGTAGATGCCGCCCGACACACGCTGCCCCTTCAGCGGAACCTGCGAAGGACGGTCGAGTACGTGACCTGCTGGAGTCCAGTTTACCAAGTCCTTGCTCGTGGATAGTGGCACGCCAGGGAAGAAGGTGAACGAAGAGTTCACCAGATAATAGGTGTCGCCCACACGGCATACGCTAGGGTCTGGATAGAAACCTGCCAGGATGGGGTTGTAGTACTGGTGGGTCTTGTCGATGGCTACATTGAAACGAGCATCGTTGCCCGAATACTTGAAGTAGCCGAACTCGGCTGTCTGCGCCTGTGCTCCTGCTGCGAGCATCATGGTGAGTGATAAGATTGCTAATTTTTTCATATCGAATGTTGAGTTTTTTAGTAAATTTTTGACGCTGCAAAGATACCACATTATTCCCACATGCGTGCCCATCTTATGTAACTAACACTTTGCGCCACGTATCATTTCCGTTTCTGATTGTAACAAAAAGTTTTATGCTTTCCGTTTCTCGTTCATATAGTCGCGAGGCGACGCGCCGTAGAGGTTCTTGAACATGGTGCTGAAGCTGGCGGCATTGGAGAAGCCGCAGGCATACATCACGTCGGCAATGCTCTGCTTGGAGTCGGACAGTAACAGGGCAGCTTGCTTCAGGCGCAGGTTGCGGATAAAACTGTGCGGTGTCTGGTTGGTCAGCTCCTTCATCTTGCGGTGTAGGTGTACACGGCTGATACCTACCTTCTGTGCTATCATGTCCACGCTCAGATCGGTGTCGGAAAGGTTCTCGTTGATCACTTGCATCACACGTTCCATCAGGGCATCGTCTGCCGATTGCATCTCTATGGCTTTTACCTTTCCTCGTTGGTCTTCATTGCCCTCGAACTTGTTGCGCAAGGTGTGGCGCACTGTCAGTAGGTTGAGGATGGTGCGGCGCAAGATGTCCATGTTAAACGGCTTTACGATATAGGCGTCGGCTCCCGTCTGCAGACCTTCTAGCTGGTCTTCCTCTCGACTCATCGCCGTGAGCAATATCACAGGTATGTGGTTGGTGTTCACGTTGGCTTTCAGCTTGGTGCACAGCGTGGTGCCGTCCATCTCTGGCATCATGATGTCGCTGATGACGAGGTCTGGCACCTGTCGCTTGATTTCGTCGAGGGCTGCCTTGCCGTTAGGGTAAGTCAGGATGCTGAAGTCGGTGGATAGTTGCGCCTTGAGGTATTCCTGTATCTCCTCGTCGTCTTCCACGATGGCTATTGTGCTCTTCTTGCCGTTTTCTTGCTCGCCGTCAGCCTTTGGGGTGATACCTTCGGCAGTGGTATTCTCTGTGTCTTCCTCCACTAGGCTTTGCAGGTCGCTCATCTCCACGCTCTCGGCAGCCTTCTCCTCTTCGCTCTCAGTAAGTTTCTCCTCAGGTTTCAGGTGTTCACAGCCCAGCGGCAGACTAATCAAAAATTCGCTGCCTTGCTTAAACTCTGGGTCGTTGCCGTCGCTGTTGTTGCGAGCAGAGATGGTGCCATAGTGTAGTTCCACGAGCGAGCGGGTCAGGTCTAGGCCGATGCCTGTGCCCGTGTTGCGGTCGTTCGAGGAGCTTGGGTTTTGGTAGAATCGCTGGAAGATGGTTTCCAGCTTGTCCTTCGGGATTCCCATGCCATTGTCCTTGATGCTGATGCGCACATGATGAGGCGAGTGGGTGAGCAGGATGCTTATCTTGCCGCCTGTAGGGGTAAACTTGAAGGCGTTAGAGAGGACATTCATCAAGACCTTGTCGAAGTTGTTGCGGTCTATCCACACTGCCAGCTCATCGCAGTCGTGCGAGAACTTGAAGTAGATGCTCTTGGCAAGGGCTTGCTGCTGGAAAAGTTCGTATTCATCCTTTACAAAGCCCACCATGTCGGTCTCGCTCATGTGCATCACCATCTGTCCCTTGTCTATCTTTCTCAAGTCCATCATCTGGTTGATGAGGTGCAGGATGCGCTCCGAGTTCTTGCGCATGATGTCGTAGATGCTTTGGCGGTGTGCGTCCTTGTCTTCCTTGATGAGTGAGAGCAATGGGGTGAGAATCAGCGTGAGAGGCGTGCGAATCTCGTGGCTGATGTTCATGAAGAACTTCAGCTTCGCCTCGCCCATCTCCTCGGCGTGGATGTGTTTCTGTAGCAGCATGCGGTCTTCCTCCTTGCGCTGGCGATGCTTGATGTAGAGGATGCAAAGCCCGATGAAGGCTAGGAGATACACCAGCTTAGCCCACATGCTGGCATACCATGCGGGATGGATGGTGATGGTGAATTTCTTCACAGGTGTCTCATAACTGTTGCAGATGCCTTTCACTCGGAAGTGGTATGTGCCTGCTGGCAGGTGGGCGAAGGAAATCTCGTTCATGCCTGGTTGTACCCTGTGCCACTCCTCGCCGTTGATGCTGTAGGCATATACGATTTGCTCCACGTTGTTATAGGTCAGCGTACTGAGTTGCAGGGTGAAGGTGTTGTCGTCGTGCGCCAAGTTGTATTGGGTGTTGTCGGCGGTGGAGTTGCCGTTGATGGTGTAGATGCCCGACTTGGTATTTGGCAGCACTGCCTTGTTGCCCACGAGGAATCCTGATATGATCACCGTGGCTTTCCATGGGTGCAGTTTCACCTTGGTGGCATCAAACCAGCTCAGGCCGCCCGTTCCGCCCATCACGATGAATCGCTTGTCGGCGGTGGCATATACGCAGCCGTCTGAGAACTCATTGCTCTGGATACCATTCTCCACGTAGAAGTTGCTCACGTTGCCTGTCTCTAAGTTCAGGCGGTTCAGACCGCTCGTGGTGGCTATCCATATTCTGCCCTTGATGTCTTCGGTGATGCTGGCTATGCTGTTGTCGGAGAGCCCCTGGGCGGTGGTGTAGTGCTTTGGTTTGTTCCATTCGCCTGGCTTGTAGCAGTATGCGCCATCCTCCGTTCCGTACCATACACGGTCTTTATCGTCTACGTAGATGCAGTGGGAGAAGCATCCCTTGCTTAGCAGGTTGGTGCCGCCGAAAGTGGAAGTCCAGCTTCCCTTGCTACGGTCTAGGCAAGCCAGTCCGATGGAGGTGGCTATATAGATGCGCTTCTCGTCCTTTGAGAGGGCTAGCTTGGCGAGGTAATCGTTAGGAATGCTGTTGATGTGGTTGTTGTGGTCTGCCTTGCTCCTTACCTTATATATAATAGGTGTGCCGTTAGGTGGCAGGCATATCAGGCCTGACCCCATGGTGGCTAGCCACAAGTTGCCCTGTCTGTCGCTCTTGATGTCGAAGATGCCTGCAGTGCCCAGTCCCTTGATGTCCACCCTGTGATAGTTGCCCGCAGCGTCTAAGTAGCCCACGCCGTCGGTGTAGGTGCCTACCCAAATGCGTCCGCTAGGATCTTCGCCGATGGCTAGGATGGTGAGGTTTGGCACATAGTGTCCCCTCAAGGCCTGACCGTCGTGGCTTAGACAGTAAATTCCGTCCTTGTCTGTTCCCACCCATAGGTTTTGCTTCCTGTCGAGCAAGACACGCGTCACGCAGTTGTCGCCGATGATGTTGCGGTTGCCTAGTCTAAAGCCCATGTAGCCGAAGTCGTATGTATTCTGGGATTGCATGAACACTCCCTTTTGTAACATGCTGAACCAGATGTTGCCCTGTGCGTCCTCAATGATGTTCTGTACCTTGCTCTTGGCAAGGTTGGTTTGTACGCAGAAGAATGGGTTCTGGTTAACAAATCCTGTCTTCGGGTTATATACGGCGATGCCATCCCCGTCGCAGCCTATGTATATTTTGTTGTCTCGGCTCACATAGATGGTATGGTTAGAAGGCAAGTTGATGCCATCCACCCTGGTGAATACGGTGGAGCCTGGATTCTTCTGGTAGATACCCTTTTCCTTGGCTACGATGTACAGTTTGCCTAGGTGGTCTTCCTTGATGTCGAGCACCTGTAGCCCATTGGTGCCAGGAATGTCGTCCACTAGCTTGCCGCTCTTGTCCATGCGGCGGAGCTTACCGTCTTCGGTCACAATCCATAGGTTGCCGTGTCTATCCTCGGTTATACATCTCACGTATTTCAGCTTGTCGCCATATCGCTTTACGGCTTTCGCCTCGTGGTTTTCTTCCTTCATGATGTAGAGACCAAAACCAGAGGTGCCCACAGCCACGTCGCCGTTTTTGCGGCGGTAGATGTAGGTAACGTAGGTGGTGATGGGCTTGCCATGCTCGTCGGGCATGTTGACAGGGGAGAATTCGTTGCCGTCGTATAGCAAGAGTCCCTTGTTGGTGCCCAGCAAGATATGGGTCGCCTTGTCTTGGGCGATGCAGTTGATATAGTTGGAGTTTAGCTTTCTGCCATTTTCGCCATCTTTCTTTATCACGGTGAAGTTGTAACCGTCGTATACGTTCAGACCGTTGCGTGTCGCAATCCATATAAACCCATTGCTGTCTTGGAACACTTGCGTGGCAAAGTTGCTGGAAAGCTGATTGTCGGTATTAAAGAGTTTGCCCCTTTGCGCCGATGCCATTTGGCATTGGAATGCAAAGCAAGCGAGAAGCCCCCATATCCATAGTAGGTTTCTTTTCATGAAAATTGGTTTTCTGATGATATGTTTGTTACACATAGTTATAAGTGTTAGTCGTAAAGCGATGATGCTCGCCCTTGCGTTGTTAGTATTCTGTAAGTTTTCTTGCTTGCAAAATTACACAAAAATGTTGGATTATTCAAACATTGCTCCCTTCTTTTTACGATAAAAATTGCGATTTTAGGGCGAATGTTACTTTTCGCAAAGTATTTGTTACACCATGTCTCTCGCCGCAAAGTTTCAGTTACTTGCGACAAAGTGCATATAAAATGAACGTAGTATCTTTGCACCAGAAAAAATAGAATAGCATTTAGGTTCAAGTTTAGTTAGGTTTAGTATAATTTAATGGTTTAGGTTTATATAAGGTTTAGATTGTTTTGAGCAAGGACAATGAAGAAATTGAAGGCATTATGATTTTAGAAATGAATCATGATTAATTGGTTTTCGGGAATGGTGCGTAGCGATTACGTGCCATTCTGTTTTGAAAGCTTCCAGACGGATAAGTCAAGAAGACGGTGCACATCAGAAGTACTATCTTCATCTATATATAATTAGGTGTAAAAACCGAAACAACAAAAAGCATAAATCAAAAATGAATAGAACATGATTGAACAAGTGTTAACAATGAAACGGACAGCAGCCTTATGCTTGATGGGGGCCTTCTGCGGCTTGAATGTGCAAGCCCAGAAGATTCACGTCAAGGGTAATCTTGTTGACGGAACAGGGGAGCCTCTGATTGGTGCCACTGTGAAAGTAAAAGGAAATGCCTCTGTCGGTGCTGTCACCGACTTTGATGGTAACTTCAACATCGACGTGCCTTCCGAGAACTCCACCCTTGTATTTACCTACGTGGGTATGAAGACCAAGGAAGTTAAGGTGGGCAAGAAGAGAGAGTTCAAGCTCACGCTCGATGATGACAACGCCATCGGCGAGGTCGTGGTCGTAGGTTATGGTCAGCAGAAGAAGGCTTCCATCGTGGGTTCTATCACCCAGACCACAGGTAAGACCTTGGAACGTGCTGGTGGTGTAAGTAGCATCGGAGCTGCGTTGACAGGTAACCTTCCTGGTGTCATCACCATGTCATCTACGGGTATGCCTGGTGAGGAAGACCCAAAGATTGTGATTCGTGGTATTAGTTCTTGGAACTCTAGTGACCCTCTCGTGCTTGTCGATGGTGTAGAGCGTCCAATGTCTAGTATTGATATTAGTTCTGTGCAGACCATCTCTGTGTTGAAGGATGCTTCTGCCACAGCCGTATATGGTGTGAAGGGTGCCAATGGTGTCATCTTGATTACCACCAAGCGTGGTTCTGAGGGACCTGCTCATATCGAGGCAGGTGTTAACATGACCATGAAGCAAGTTTCTAAGCTCCCAGGTTCGCTGGGCAGTGCCGATGCGCTCTATGTGCGTAATAAAGCCGTGGAGTATGAGTTGGGATTGACTCCTGAGTCTTGGAACAAGATTACTCCTGCTGGCATCATTGAGAAATATCGTCATCCTGCAAACTTGGAGGAGCGTGAGCGCTATCCTGATGTAGACTGGGCAGATGAGTTGTTTAAAACAACAGGTTATGCTTATAACCCTAACGTAAATATCTCTGGTGGTACCAAGATGGTAACTTACTTTGCTGCTATCGACTTCCTCCATGAGGGTGATATGTTCAAGTCTTGGGACAATAACCGTGGTTATCAGGGCGGATATGGCTTCAACCGTGTGAACACTCGTAGCAACCTCGACTTCAAGTTGACGGGTACCACAAAGTTGAAGGTGAATCTTTTCGGTTCATACGGTGCCAAACTCTCGCCATGGGGTATTGCTGATGACTCTTGGGGGGCAACCCAGTTGTGGCAAGCTGCCTACAGTGCTCCTCACGATGTTTTCTTACCTCGTTATTCTGATGGCACATGGGGATATTATCCAGAAAACCAGCAGGGTGCTCCAAACTCTGTTACTAACTTGGCTTTGGCAGGACGCGAAACAACGACAACAACTCGCATCAACACCGACTTCACATTGGAACAAGACTTGAGCTTTATTTTGAAAGGGTTGAAGGCGAGTGCCAGCGTTTCGTGGGACAATACTTTCGTTGAAGCAGAACGAGGCATCAATGACCTCTATCATGACGCGCAGTTTAAGTGGATTGATCCGAATACAGGCATACCGCAGTATAAAAATAAAGATAATAGCCATACTAACTTTGATTTTCAGGAAGGTGTTCTTTGGAGTGTATCTGGAGGAAAGGTGAACAATAATTTAACTCAGCGTAACCTTTATTATCAGGGACAACTCTACTGGGGTAACAAGTTCGGACAACATGACATTTCTGCCATGGGTGTGTTCAATCGAACCGAGCGTGCTACAGGTAGCGAGTTCACCCATTATCGTGAGGACTGGGCTTTCCGTACTACCTATAATTATGCAGGCCGCTACTTCTTCGAGTACAATGGTGCTTACAATGGTTCTGAGAAGTTTAGCAAGGACAATCGCTTTGCCTTCTTCAACTCAGGAGCTATAGGCTGGATGATTAGCGAGGAAAAGTTCTTCCAACCAATCAAGAAGTATGTTGACATGCTGAAGGTGCGCTACTCTTATGGTGAGGTAGGTGATGACAACATCAACGCACGTTGGCTTTATGCTGACCAGTGGGCATACGGAGGTACCATCTACCAAGGCTTGAACTATGAGAATAGTCCTTACACTTGGTATCGTCAGACAAAGGTTGGTAACCCTGATATCCACTGGGAAAAGGCGGTGAAGCGTAACCTCGGTGTCGATTACGGATTCCTTGGAGGTCTCTTTACTGGAACTTTGGAGTTCTTCCATGAGAATCGCTCCGACATCTTGATTTCTGGTAGTTCTCGTGCTGTACCGTCTTACTTCGGTGTAGATGCTCCTACCATGAACTATGGTAAAGTGAAGACCTCGGGTTATGAGTTGGAACTCAATGTCAACAAGGTGTTCAAGAATGGACTTCGCCTCTGGGGTAAGTTTAATATGACCCATGCTGAGAACAAGGTCACTCAGTATGACGACCCACAGATGAAACCGGATTATCAGAAGACAACAGGCTTTGCCATCGGACAGGATCGCTCTTATCTGGATGCTGGTTATGCCAACACTTGGGATGATGTATATGCTATCCCTAAGTTTGACACAAATGACAATTCCAAGTTGCCAGGTACCTATTATATCATCGACTATAATGGTGATGGTGTGATTGATGACAAAGATAACGTGCCATACGGATACACAGGTACACCTCAGAATACTTACAGTGCTTCCATTGGTGGTAGCTATAAAGGCTTTAGCGTATATGCTCAGTTCTATGGTGTAACCAATGTGAACCGTTATGTAGCTTTTAACACCTTCAGTGGCAAGCTTGATACCGTGTACGACGAAGGCTCTTACTGGACAAAGGACAATCTCAATGCCGATGCTCCAATGCCTCGTTTCAACTCTGTGACTAGTTATTATGAAGGTTCACGTTTCCACTACGATGGTTCCTTCATTCGTCTGAAAAACTTGGAGATTGCTTACGAGTGGACAGGTGGATGGATTAAGGCTTTGGGATTACATACCTTGAAGGTTTATGCCAACGGCAACAACCTCTGGGTGTGGTCTAGAATGCCAGATGACCGTGAGTCAAACTTCGCTGGTACAGGTTTGGGAAGCCAGGGTGCTTATCCTACCGTGAAGCGTTATAACATAGGTCTTAAGTTTACATTATAAAAATAGACAAAGATGAAAATATCAAAACTATATACAGCATTATGTGGACTAATGCTAGCTTCATCTTCTCTTACATCTTGTACCGATTACTTGGACAAGGCAGAGGAGTCTGACATCTCTCCGACAGAGGCTTACAAAGATTTTCAGAACTTCCAAGGATTTACAGAGGAGATTTATAACTGCATTCCTGCCTTTTCCAAAGGATATTGGAGTAACTCCTGGAATTGGGGTGAAGACGAAATAATGAATGTGGGTATAGATTACCACATGTGTTACAAAGTGGATCAAGGCAACTTCTGGGGATGGCAGTCTGAATATGATGGCTGGGGCTCTGGATGGATGGATCGTGGTGATTGGGATGTAACAGCCACAGATAACCGTTTCAAGCATCAGTCTTTGTGGAAAGGCGCATGGTATGCTATCCGTAAGTGTAATATGGGATTGGAGAACATGGACTTGATGACAGATGCGACGGAAGAGGAACGCAATTTGATAAAAGGACAGCTTTATTTCTTTCGTGGTTGGTTTTACTTTGAGTTGATGCAGTATTTCGGAGGTCTTCCATACTTTACGGCAACTCTTTCACCAACAGAGGAATTTAATGCCCCACGTCTTTCTTATCAAGAAACAGCTGATCTTGCAGCAAAGGATATGGAAGAAGCAGTCAAACTTCTCCCTATGGATTGGGACAAGACACAGGTTGGTCAGAATACTGCAACAAAGAACCAAATACGTATCACAAAGGCTGCGGCCCTTGCTTTCTTAGGAAAGAACTATCTTTGGGCTGGAAGTCCATTGATGAACAAGGAGTCGCAGGGTAGTCCTACTTATAATAAGGAGTATTGCAAGAAGGCTGCTGATGTGTTGGGACAGTTGATTACGCTTGTAGAGAGTGGTAGCACACAGTATGGTTTGCTAAATTGGGACGAGGTTTCTAACAACTTCTACACCATCGACCAAAATGGTAAAATCCCAGGTTCTAGCAAGGATGGATCGTTAACGGAAGCTCTCTTGCTTGGTCCTGATTACGGCTGGAATGACAGTAACTGGGGACAGAGCAAACAGTATGGCACCAAGGTGCTGAACGATAATGGAGTCTCAAGTCTTCCTACAGCCAACTATGTAAACTACTATGGTATGTCTAACGGACTTCCCCTTGATGACCCAGACTCAGGCTTTGACCCAACACACCCATGGAAGAACCGTGACCCTCGTTTCTATAAAGACATCATTTATGATGGTGTGAAGGTTGTAAACAAGGATTTGAGTGGCACTGACAATGAGATTTTCCAGTATGCCAACTTGCAGACATGCGAGAATACGAACAATGATAGAAGTTCTTTTCGCAATGTCATCACGGGTAGTCGTACAGGTTATTTGCTCTACAAGTTTATCGACAAAAGTTGCAATCAGTGGGATGATGGCTATGGTTGGGCTCATCATTTCAACCTTCATTTGCCTTGGATGCGTTTGGCTGAAGTTTATTTGCTTTATGCTGAGGCTGTGGCTGAGGGATATGATTCACCAATGGCCAAGTCTTCTACATGCTCGCTGACAGCAGTAGATGCTGTCAATAAGATTCGCGAGCGTTCCAATGTAGAGGATGTCAATGCCAAGTATACTGGTAGCGTGGAGAAATTTATGAGCGAGTTGCGTCGTGAGCGTGCGGTAGAGTTGTCTTTCGAGGGACACCGTTTCAATGACTTGCGTCGCTGGTTACTGTTGGACAAGTATCCATATAACATCAAGACATCGCAGGAATTTATCCGTGCAGGTAAGTTGAACACAGACAATCCTGAGGAAAATCAGGTAAGTGGCTGGAGCGAGAAGCAAATCTTGAAGCGTGATTTCTCGGATAAGCATTACTGGTTGCCACTCAAGAAGAAAGACTGTCAGATTTATCCAGAGTTTAAACAGAACCCAGGATGGGAGTAATAGAAAGAATTTTAAAAGTATGAAACAGACTAATAAAATCATAACATTCAGCATGATGCTAGCCGCCATGGCTAGCAATGCGAATGCACAGAACGATTATCCCGATTCTGTAGCCAACAAAATCAATGTAGCCTTCAAGGCTATTGATAAGGAGGATTTGACAGGTGGTATAACTTCTGTAAATATGGTAGAGCTATCTAAGAAGGACTACAATACCTATGCTTTGAGCGACTTGAGCTCCATCGTGACCTCTGGATGCTGGACAAATAATTCTGGTCAATTGGTGCTTGTTGATGGTGTGCCTCGTGATGTAAGCAATGTATTGCCATCTGAGATAGAGCAAGTAACTTTCTTGAAGGGTGCATCAGCCGTCGTTCTTTATGGTAGCCGTGCCCACAATGGGGTCGTCTTGATTACCACCAAGCGTGGTCGTACAGATGGGCTTCATGTAAACGTGCGTGGCAACGCCTCTACATTTGTTCCAAAGGAATATCCTAATTGGTTGGGTTCCGCAGAGTATATGACCTATTACAATGAGGCTTTGCAAAACGATGGAAAGAGCCCTGTTTATTCACAGGATCTTATCGCCAACTATGCCAAGGGCGACAATCCTTATCGTTACCCTAACCTCAATTTCTATGACAAGCAGTATGTCAAGAAGCATTATGAGCGTTATGAGGGCGTAGCTGAGTTCTCTGGTGGTGGCAAATTTGCCAACTTCTATGCCAATGTAGGTCTCTACCATATAGGTGACTTGATGAACTTTGGTGAAGGTAAGGACAATCATACCAATCGTTTGAATGTACGTGGTAACATCGACCTCCGTCTCAACGACTGGATTTCTGGTTGGGTCAATGCCAATGCTACATTCTATGATGTGCGTGGCGATGTTTCCAACTATTGGAGTTCTTCGGCGTCGATTCGTCCTACAAGCCAATATCCACTGGTTCCACTGATTCCTATTGATTACTTGGAAGAGAGTGACAAGAGCTCTTGGACTTTGGTGAACAATAGTAACTATCTCGTAGATGGTAAATATCTTCTTGGTGGTACACAGAACCAACAGACCAACCCTTTTGCTGCCATGTATGCTGGTGGTTACAACAAGTTTACCTCTCGCCAGTTGCAGTTTGATGCAGGTATTAAGCTCGACTTGAGTAGCGTGCTTCAGGGCTTGAGTTTCAAAACTCAGTTTGCGGTAGATTATTCTACCTCTTACAACACCTCTATCAATAACACCTACTCAGTGTATGAGGCTAGCTGGAACAACTACTCAGGCAAGGACTTGATTACAAGTCTCACCAAGTATGGTACAGATAAGAAAACCGGAACACAGAACTTGAGTGGCAGTTATGACCGCCAGACCATCATGTTCTCCGGTCAGTTTGACTGGGCTCGCTCTTTCGATGAGCACAATGTGAGTGCAACCCTCCTGGCGCATGGTTATCAGCAGACAATGACAGGCACTTATCACCGTACAAGCTCAGCCAACTTAGGTTTGCAGGCAGCTTACAACTATGCCCGCAAGTACTATCTCGATTTTAGTGCGGCAGCGGTTCATTCGGCTAAGTTGGCACCAGGACATCGTGAGGCTATTTCTCCTACCGTAACAGCAGCTTGGAGACTCAGCAAGGAGAATTTCTTGAGTGATGTGAAGTGGATAGATGACTTGAAGTTGAATGCTTCCTATGGTATCATCAACGAAGATCTCGACATCAGCGACTACTATATGTATGAAGACATCTTCACTGCTACCGGTACTTGGTGGGGATGGAGTGATGCTCACAACTCATTCCAAACATCCGACTCTCAGCGAGCAGCCAACTACGACCTGGGCTTTGTGAAACGCAAGGAGTTCCGTGTAGGACTGGATGCGAGTTTCTTCAATGGTGATGTTCGACTCAATGCCGACTACTATGTGGATAATATGAATGGTTTTATCACCACTTCAGCCAATAAATATCCTAGCTATTATCACACATATTGGCCAGTGTCTTCGTTCATTCCAAATGAGAACTACAACAATACTCGTTACACAGGATATGAGTTTGGCATCAATCTCCACAAGAAAGTGGGGACTGTAGACCTTTCGTTGGGAATGACAGGATATCACCAGACTTCTAAGAATACTCGTGTGTCAGAAAACGTAGAGTACGACTGGTTGAAGAGTGAGGGACAGCGTGCTGATGCACTCCGTGGTTACAAGTGCTTGGGCTTCTTCCAGGATGAGGAAGACGTTGCTAATTCTGCAAAGATCAACAATACCACAATGCCTGGTGACTTGAAGTATCAGGACATGAATGGTGACGGTATCATTGACAGCAAGGACGAAGTAGTTCTCGGGCACTATGGCGCAGATTTTTCTTATGGTCTCAATTTCACTGCTAAGTGGAATGGCTTCACCCTCTTCATGGTAGGCAGTGGCTCTATTGGTGGAATGGGTGTCAAGGGCAATCTCTATGAGTGGAACTATGGCGACCGCAAGTACTCAGATGTCGTTCGTGGACGTTGGACAAAAGAGACTGCAGCAACAGCTACTTATCCTCGTTTGACAACAGAGTCTGGCGACCTGAACTTTGTCACCTCTGATTTCTGGACATACAAGACAGATGCCTTCCGCTTGGGTAAGGTGCAGTTGACCTACGACCTTCCATCAAGTCTGTTCGGTGAAACAAAGTGGGTGAAGGGAATGTCGGTATATTTCTATGCCACAGACCTTTTGACCATCGCCAAGGAACGTAAGTACATGGAGACCAATGTCGGTTCGGCACCTCAGTGCAGAGGCTACAACCTCGGTTTTAAAGTAAACTTGTAATAATAAGTATTCGTATGAAAAAGTCAATTATATTATCAGCTCTAGCTCTTTCGATGACTCTCGTAAGTTGCGATGACCTCTTCGAACCAGCCATAGAGAACAATCTGGGCTTGGACTATATGTATGAGAACCCAAGTTACGCCGAAGGTGTTTTGGGAAATGCTTACACTCGTATCCCTTGTAGCTCTTATCCATTCTCTGAGGTGGCTACTGATGATGCAGTGAGCAACGATGCTTCCAATAGCTGGCGCAAGATTGCCGCTGGCTCTTGGACAGCCAATAACAATCCAGCAGACAGCTGGACATCCTGTCGTTCTGCCATCATGTATATCAACCTCTTCCTTGCCAATGCCGACAAGGTGTCTTGGGCTAAGGACGAAATGGCTTCCACCATGTACAACGATCGTGAGAAGGGGGAGGCTTATGGACTTCGTGCCATGTTCTTGTATTATCTGCTCCGTGCCCATGGTGGTATGGATGCTGATGGCAACTTGTTAGGTGTGCCTATCGTGACAGAACCTGAGGATATGAATACTAATTTCAATGTTCCTCGCAATACATTTGCCGAGTGCATCCAGGCTATCAATGATGACTGCGACAAGGCTCTAGAGTTGTTGCCTACTGAGTATGGTAATATTTCTAGTGAAAATGAAATCCCTGCTAAGTATAAGCAGCAGGGAGCGACAACAGCACAATATAATCGTGTGTTTGGCGAGAATTTCATAGGTCGTATGTGTGGCAAGTATGTTGAGGCCTTCCGTGCCAAGGCTGCATTGCTGGCTGCTAGTCCAGCCTACAGTGTTTCGGGTGTGGATTATCAGACAGCAGCAGAAGACTTTGCCAAAGTTCTCGACCGTATAGGTGGTGTGTCTGGTATTGATGCCAATGGTGGTACTTGGTATTGTAATGTCAATGAAATCAACGCCCTTTCTGGTGGTGACTGCCCTAAGGAGGTGATGTGGCGTGGTGAAAAGAGCCAGAGTAACGACTTGGAGAGCGACAACTATCCTCCTTCTATTTATGGAAAGGGACGCATCAATCCTACTCAGAATTTTGTGGATGCTTTCCCTATGTTGAATGGTTATCCCATTAGTGCTTCTGAGGCAAAGTATGACGCTAGCAACCCATACGCCAATCGTGACCCACGTCTGGCTAAGTATGTGTTGTATAATGGTCAGAAACAAGGTACAGCCAACAAAGAAATCGAGACAGCCGCAGATGGAACTACACAAGACGCTCTCAATAAGTTGAGTGGCTCTTCTACTCGTACTGGTTACTATTTGCGTAAGTTGCTTCGCTCGGATATCAACCTCGATCCAAAGTCTACAAGTAAGCAGTATCATTATAACCCACGTATCCGTTACACCGAGATGTTCCTGGGATATGCTGAGGCCGCAAACGAAGCATACGGTCCAAAGGCGGATGGTGGGCATGGCTATTCTGCATACGATGTCATCAAGGCAATTCGCCAGCGTGCTGGTCTCGGTACAGACGGTGTAGATGCTTATTTGGAGGAGTGTGCGCAGAGTAAGGAAAAGATGCGTGAGCTGATTCGTAATGAGCGTCGTATTGAGTTGTCTTTCGAAGGCTTCCGTTTCTGGGACTTGCGCCGTTGGAATCTTAACCTCAATGAGACTGCCAAAGGTGTGAACATCAGCAAGGAGAAGGGTACTTATACCTTGATAGATGTAGACACCCGTGATTTTAAGGACTACATGATTTATGGTCCTATTCCTTATTCAGAAGTGTTGAAGTTCTCAGAACTAAAGCAGAACAAGGGATGGTAATCTGAATTTTAAAACTTAAACTAAAGGAAGTAAACAATGAAAAAGATTATATTGTCAATGTTGGCTGCTTGTGCCATGCTTTTCGCAACATCTTGTGAGAATGGTGATGTGGAGTTTGATGACTACGACTATCAGACAATCTCTTTTGCCCATCAAGCGTATGTGCGCAACATCCAGTTGGGAGATGATGCCTATCTGACTGATGATGACAACCAACATAAGTTCTATATCAAGGCAACTCTAGGTGGCTCTCGCAACCTGAAGAGTGAGCATAAGGTGAAAATTGTTGTAGACAAGAGTCTTTGTGAAGGCTTGAAATTTGCTGACACAGGAGAGGCTGTTACGCCAATGCCTGACAACTATTACCAGTTACAGAGTGATGTTATCACGATTCCTTCTGGTCAGATGGCTGGTGGTGTAGAGGTACAGTTGACCGATGCTTTCTTCGCCGATTCAAAGGCATTGAGCAAGAACTATGTTATCCCTATCCGTATGGTGGATGCTGGTAACGACTCCATCTTGAGTGGAACCAAGAAAGAAACAGTTGAAAATCCTGTGCTCCAGAATGCTGACGACTGGAATGTGGCACCAAAGAATTACACTCTTTGCTGTGTAACTTACAAGAATGCTTATCATGGTGCATGGATTAGTCATGGTACGGACAATATCGACTTGGATGGCACAACATCCGAGGTTAAGCGTGAGGCTGAGTATCTAGAGAAAAATGATATTCGCTACATGACAACACTTGGGTTGGGTACAACTAAGTATGCGCTCTCTACTGTGGTTAACATCACAGATAAAGATGATAAGACAACAACAGCAACATTGAACGCCAACTTGATATTGAATATAGATGATAGTGGTAATGTTACAGTCAATGCAGAAGATAATGAATTGACGGATGTGCCCGGCTCAGGTAATGGTGGCAAGTATTCATATACTGCAACTGGCTCAGGTAAGTGGGAATACAAGGCTGCAAAGAAAGCATGGGCTGATGAAGATCGTGACCAGATGACCCTTAACTATACGCTTACCTATACATATACAGACAAGGGGGTAAGCCATGTCAAGAAGTATACTTGCAATGACATTCTTGTGTTCCGTGACCATCAGAACACTTACACGCTCTTCGATGTTACCTATAATAAATAACTAATGAATATGAAATCATGAATAAGAAAATATTCTATAGTATCGCTCTTTCTGTGGCAGCCCTCTCTATGACGGGCTGCGCAGATGGCGACCTGTCAAGTTTCTTTGCTGACCATACGGACAGCTTAAAGAATTTGGAATACTTAAATCAGTATGATGCCTTGAAAACCTATGTGGATCGTGCCGCCAATCCTAACTTTAAGTTGGCTATCGGTGTAGGTGCTCAAGATTATGTAGACCATAAGATAGACTATCGTCTTGCCAATGCCAACTTTGATGAGATGACCGCTGGTAATGCCATGAAGTTTGGCTCTTGTGTGAAGGAAGATGGTAGTATGGATTTCTCGCTCGTCAAGAAATTCGTAGAGGCAGCCAAAGATGCCAATATGACAGTCTTTGGACATACCTTGGCTTGGCATTCGCAGCAGCAGAACAAGTTCTTGAATTCTTGCATCGCTGATAAGGATATTCCTGTTACTCCAGGTGCTAGTAAGGAGGTCACAGATTACGAACGTGACTGGACTTCAGTCTCGGGATATGACATGTGGGCTTCTGATGCAGCTAAGGCTGGTATCAAGGTTGATAGCAAAGGTTTCCATATCACTAATACAAAAGCACAAAACAACTGGGAGGTACAGTATATGTGCGCAAATGGTCTTGGCATAAAGACTGGTGAGGAATATAAGCTGAAGGTAAAAGCCAAGGCTTCCGATAAATGTGCCTTGTACATCGGTGTTGGTGGTTGGGGAGCCAAAGCTGATTGTTCAATCAATCTTACTACTGAGTGGAAGGAGTATGTCGTACCATTTACTGCGGTAGACAATGATGGTTTCGCTCTCTTCCAGTCTGGTAAGTTTGTAGGAACTATTGATGTGGAATATGTAAAGGTAACTCACGGTGAGGCAGCTTCCGTAACTTATTATGTCAATCAATTGGCCAATAGTAAGATGGAAGAAGGTGGTGACATGAGCAACTTTGTTGTTCGTGAGCCAGGTAAATCTGATCGTAATGGTGTTGCTTTGGCAGGTAAGGGACCTGATGGAATGAATTGTTTGGCTGTTCAGTCTCATGCCAATCCTACCAATGATTGGGATACCCAGTTCTTTATCTATACTCCTAATAAGGAATGGGAAGCTGGTGAGAAATACAAGGTTTCTTTCTGGTACAAGGCTACCGAGGCTGCTGATTGTGCTACTCAGTGTCATGGTGCTCCTGGTTCTTATAAGCATTGGCAGATGTTGACGCCTAATCCTAAGTTTACAACATCTTGGCAACACTATGAGGCAACAGGTTCTATTCCAAGTGAGGGAGCAGGTATGAAGTCTATCGCTTTCAACTTGAATGTCAACAAGAATGCTGTTACTTACTATTTTGCAGACATAGAGTGGTCTATCGAAAAATCAGGTAACACATTGCCTCTCACGGAAGAGGAGAAGAAAGATACCTTGACCAAGGTGATGGACAAGTGGATAGACGGTATGATGGAAGCTTGTGACGGTAGTGTCGTGGCTTGGGATGTTGTCAACGAGGCTATCTCTGGTGTGGATAAAGATGGCGATGGTTTCTATGACTTGCAGTCGGCTACTCGCAGCACCGTTACTGATGAGGACAAGCAGAATAATTTCTACTGGCAGGATTATCTCGGCGACCTCGACTATGTACGTACAGCTGTAGCATCTGCACGCAAGCATTTTGCTGAGCACAATGGGGATGCTTCTCAGTTGAAGCTCTTCATCAACGACTATAATTTGGAGTCTTTCTGGGATGACAATAAGAAAATGAAGAGTCTTGCAGAGTGGATTAAGCGTTGGGAGGCTGATGGTGTAACCAAGATTGATGGTGTCGCAAGTCAGATGCATGTTGCCTTCTCTGAAGATGAGGCTACACAGAAAAGTCGTGAGGAGCATATCGTCAAAATGTATGAGTTGATGGCAGCAACTGGTAAGCTTTGCAAAGTTTCAGAGCTTGATATGGGCTACGTAGATCGTGCAGGTAATGCTGTAAAGACAGAAAACTTGACCGATGCTCAGCAGAAGCAGATGGCTGATTTCTATCAGTTTATTGTCGAAAAATACTTTGAGATAATCCCTGCTGCTCAGCGTTATGGTATCACTCAGTGGTGTATCACAGATTCTCCAGCAAACTCAGGCTGGCGTAAGGGTGAGCCTGTTGGTCTTTGGACTTTGCAGTATGACCGCAAGCGTGCATATGGCGGCTTCGCAGTAGGTCTCGGTGCTCCTAATTATGAGGAGGGTGCTGCTGAATAAATGATGGCAGAGTAATATCATTTAGATAATTTACTGTAAATATCTAGAACATTAGTTTAGGTTTTATCATATAAGGATTAACCAAAATGATGTTAGTCGTGATGGGTCGGTTGAGCCGTGAGGCTCGACCGACCTTTT